>JANOUN010000785.1:0-3804 GCA_031416875.1 Planctomycetota bacterium
AAGGCGAGCGGCAGGGCGTCAGCCCTCCGTGTCGGCCATACGATTGCACCGACGGCCAATTTCAAAATACGCTTTGACCCGTGTCGGATCGTGGTGCGCGCCGACCTTGAGAAGTGCGAGCAATTCACCAAAAATCGACCACCAGTCACTGACATCTGCACGTCGTCCGGCGATCAACAGAGTCGAATCCCATCACGGGGCGACATGACGCAGCGATTCACTGAACACTGCCGACTGAAAACTGACGACTCGCAGCGAAGCGGCGCATTGCGTTTCCCATACGCCACGAGCCGCCGTTAACTCCACCGGGCTTCTTGAACAAATGCCTTGAGCTTCGGCTCGGATGGTTCGCACCGCCACAAGCCCACTCCGCTCGACCCTGAACCTTATTCTGCGCCCTCCCTCCGCACTCGCGAAGTCAAAGCCTAAAATGTTCGGGCTTTTGAGGCGTTACAGACTTTCAGGCGGACAGGGGTTCCCATTTCCGGGCACGAGCGGCCAACGCGTCAACGTGGTCGGGCCAATCGTGCAATGTCGCAGGATCGAAATCCGCTCCATTCGGCCAAACTAATGTGTGGACCTCCCGATCGATCTGGACCTGGATGAACAGTCCCAGATCGCGCAAAGGTCCTAGCAGCTTGCCCCCGAAAACCGGTCGGAAATCAATGATCTGTTCCGTTCCATCATCAAACGTTACTCCTAGCACAAAGTCGCCGATAATCCGAAAACTACCGACACGATAAATCGGATGTTGCATGTTCGTTCACTCCAACGGGGCGATCGGAAGAGGTGCCTCGCCCGCCTGCAATCGTTCCCAGTCAGCAGTCAGTTCGTGTTCATGTAATTCGGCCCAGGCTTCGACAAGACGAAGCTGTCGCCGCGGCAAGTTGCCGGCAATGATGTCGATAGGGTCCAGGCCGATCACAGCAACCTCGTCTTGATAGTACGCGTGAAAATGGGGTAGATGATGTGGACCGCCAGCCTCCATGTACATCCTGATGACTATCCCGAAGAATCGACTCAGTTCAGGCACCGCCGCTCCCCTCCCCCATCGCTACGCCCTTCCTCCGCTCTCATCTCCATTGCCCGAACGAATTGCGATCTATGCGGCTGGCGATTAGCCGGACGCCTAGATTGTGCGTTGAACTTTTCCGCCTCGTGGATTGGGCGCAAGTCTGCGGAATCAATCGAGGTCACTCAGCGGGACGACTGAGTCTACCAGGTGACGAAGGGCTTGTCACCTCGATTTGCCTGGCGGTTGCGATTCCGGTCGCGGCGATTCACCAATACACTTTGGATGGCCCCATTGTTCCCTGCCATTGTTCCCTGCATTGTTATTGAATCCATGTTGTCGGGTCGCAGGTCGCGGCAAGCCGCGAAGTCCAGCCCGGCAGGCAGGCAGGACCTACAGAGATTTCCGGGTCTTGCGTTACCGGTCACCCGTCAGCGCGAAAACGGTACAGGCCAACGGCGAAGAAGGCCGTGCTGAACAGCAGCAGCATTCCGCAGGACTGCCCGATTATTGCGATGCTCGGCAATTCCTTTGTCAGCAATTCGTTGTAAGCGTCAAGGGCCCATGCGTGAGGTGTTAACAGGCTGATTTGCTGGCTCATCGGTGGCATCCAGGCACGAGGCACCAGACAACCGCTGATTCCGGCACTCGACAGCAAAATCAGGTTTCCGAATGACGACACCTGTGATTCAGTCTTTGCCAGGGTTGAAAACATCAGGCCGAGCGCCGTGGCAGCGGCCGAGGTGCAGAGCATGATTGGAATCAACAGCCACGGCTGCGGTCCCCAGGACATACCGAACAGCAGTCGTCCGGAGATCATCAGGATGATCGTTTGTGCGAGAGACAAAATGAAGAAGGGCAGAGTCTTGCCGATCAGGATCGCCACAGGAGAGATGGGAGCGATTCGCAATCGACGCAGCGTCCCCATATCTCGTTCACCCAAAAACGAACGCCCCATGATGTTGACCAGAAAGAACACAAACAGCACCGTGTAGCTGGGAATAAAAAACTGATAAACGCGATTGCCCGTATCCGTCGGTCCAGGCTTGGCGGCCGCTGTCTGCTCCCAGGCAGCGGGAATGACAGAATCACGTGCCGCACCACGGAAGGAAGGAACTTTTTCAGCAAGGACTGGAAGGATGGCATTTTGCAGTGACAACTTCACCAGCGATTTTGCGAGCCCTTCCATCATCGGGTCAGCCGCGGTTTCATTACTGATGAGTGCCAGATTCACATTCGCCAGTCCTTCTTTGCGAGTCGACTCGTCAGGCGCTGTCAGGAGAGTTGTTGAAAGTTCACGAATCCGGCTTTCGAATCCTGGCCGGATCACGAGTCGCATATCTATCTCATCCGTTGGGTGTTCTGCCTGAAGTCGTTCAAGTACTGTCGCGTCGGTGCGATTGGTGATCACAGCGCGACGGACCTTGACACTGTCATAGCTCGCCAGAAACCCTGCCAGGCGCCGGGCCGTTTCAGACTGATCAAAATCGGCAACTTCAATCGTCAGTCCCTGGCGACTCTGCTCCCGATTGGCTCGCAACCGGCCTGTCGAAGATCCGACGATGGCGATGATCACCATGGGCATCGCGACCAGAATGACCAGCGCACGACGGTCCCGGGACAGGAGTCGCAGATCCTTGAGCGTGATTTTGAAAGCGTCTTTACTAATCACGCAGTCGATGCCCTGTTAATTTCAGAAACAGACGTTCCAGATTCGGTTCATTTGTCCGAATGGATCGTACGCTGATGGAGTGTTGTTCCAGCGTCGTCAAAATATTTGTGACATCACGGTTGAGTGCCAGTTCGCAGGATTCGTCCTGTGTGCTGAACCGCACGACCGCTTCATCACCGTCCATCTCAACACGAGCCGAAGTTCCCAACGACATCCCTTCCGGAACCCTTAACTGACCGAGCCGCAATTCGACCTCAAACGGTATCTGTTTCAGCAACTGCGAAATCGAATCGCATGCGAGCAGCTTACCGTGATCGATAATCGCGGCACGCGTACAGACGACCTGTACCTCTTCCATGTAGTGGCTGGCATAGATAATGGCCGTGCCACTCTGTTGCAGACTGCGGATGCATTCAATCAGATGCGCGCGGCTTTGGGGATCAACACCGACGGTCGGTTCATCCAGAATCAGCAGTACCGGCTCGTGCATCACAGCGGCAGCAAAATTCAGTCGACGCTTCATACCTCCGGAAAAAGTTTCGGTAAAGTCATCAGCGCGCGCAGTCAACCCCACCTGTTCCAGCGCCTCATCCACCTTCCGCCGCAATTTCGATCCGGACAGATGGTACAGGCTCGCAAAGAACATCAGATTTTCACGAGCTGTGAGGTCCGGATAGATGGCAAGATCCTGAGGCACCACACCCATCCGCTGCCGACTCTCAGGGCGTGTGCGGTCAAGGCGTCGACCTTCGAGCCGAACTTCTCCGTAATCTGCCGCAAGCAGACCGCAGATCATCATCATGGTGGTGGATTTTCCCGCCCCGTTCGGACCGAGCAATCCAAACGCTTCACCCGGTTCAACGTCAAAACTCAACAGATCCACCGCCGTGAGATCGCCGTATTTTTTGACAAGATTGTCGACTGCCAGAAGTGAAGCCATCAGCCTGCAAGCCCTGCATCATTCATTCGCGGTGCCTTTCTGCCTGCAAAGTATCGCGAATGGCCACCATTCCGCAATCAACGCCTGAAAGTCGCAACCACAGGTTGCACGGTGATACTAGTGCGGCGTCAATGCTTGATCCAAGGTAGGCCGGACCAAGCGCAGCGCAGTTCCGGCACA
>JANOUN010000786.1:0-24131 GCA_031416875.1 Planctomycetota bacterium
CGCACGTTGTACATGGCAACACTCGTTGCCACGCGATTCAACCCGACGATCAAAGCCGTCTATGAGCGACTGCTGGCGAAAGGAAAACTCAAGAAGGTGGCGCTCACCGCTGCGATGAGGACACTCATCACCATTCTCAACACCATGGTTCGGACAGATCAGCTCTGGCGGGAGCCAGCGATCGGTTAACGAAAAACAGCGTCTTGGTGATTGCACACCAGAACGCCGACAGAGCGTCATCGACGCACCGAAACAACTGGCTATCCCTCGTGTGGTTGCGTCCCCGCAGAGCCGCACTCCGTTTCGCCAGCTGCGGCTATAGTACTCAATCGACTCTTCCAATTCAACACACCATCGAACACTGAAACCCATGCCTCAAAAAATCCAACACCCCTGTCGATACACTGCGTAAAAATCGAATTCGAAAATCTTTTTTCGTATCTGTCATTGACGTTATTCAAGACCGTCGCTGCCACCTTTAGCTCATTCACCTTTAGCTCATGCAACGAACCGAGACAAAGACTTCAACATAATGCGTTCTTCCTGATGATAAAGGTGCATTACTTCTATATCGCACGGTTGGAAGAGGCACTCGTTGTACTTGTGAACCGTCCGTGGATTCGTAATGCCGGCAGATCCTGTTAGTTCGCATTCGGGCGTCATGCGAGTTGGACCTTAAGCGTATCGGACCAATTGACCGAATTCACAGGTGCGCTTGTGGGAACAGGCAATCCGGCGTCGAATGTGTTTGTTCCGGCAGCAAGGCGGGCGGCAGCAGAAAACAAAATGGTGAACCGGGTCCGCATTGTTGTTTTTCCTCCACCGAATTCGTCTGTTGAGTCTGCCGCTCGCTGACAGATTTCTTACAAACTCGGTTTTTCAAGTAAAACGCAGGCCGTCCGAGAACGATTGATGATTATCGGTGCCCCTATTGTCGCGCAACGCAGTTTCGTGGGAACTTCCCGCACATCGAAGACGTCAGAAGTGCCTGCTTGTCTGGATGTTTGAGTCCTGATGCGGTAGCTTCCGTACAACGGAGCGGCCATGTGTTTTCCTGTAAGGGTTGTAGTCATGTATAAAGCGATTGCGTGTCTGGCGACAGTAGTAGTTTTGAGTTCTGCGGGACTGATGGCAACAACAATGGAACAACCTCCAGAGGACAAGCGCGCTCAAGCGAAGAAGTTTTTTGACGAGAACAACTTCAACGTTGCGTTGCAACTCTATCGGGCGCTGGCTCAGGATCCGGAGAACTCGGGCAAGGGGGTTCCGGAGGATTTGGGATTTGCCATCGCCTGCCTGAATAATCTCGGGCTGGTGCATGAAGTCGATGAACTGATTGAAACTTCGATTGAAGCTCACAAGGCAAATTTCCGTCTCCTGGCCCGTGCGGCAAATGCCTACGCCGGCGAGATCGAAAATGGCGGCTTCGTGATTGCCGGTAAGTTTGAGCGCGGTGGGCATCGCGGCGGCGGACAATGGGGGAGCGTGGCTGATCGGGATCGAGTGCGGTCGCTGCAATTACTGCTCGAAGCGATTGGTCTGGCGGAAAAAGCCGACAGCGCGACAGCGGCGGAACGAGCTGACTTGTGGGAGACGCTGGGAAATCAGATCAGCAGTGCACGCCATGGCGAAGCCTGGAAGTTGCAGGATCTTACGGATCTGCAGACACTGCCGGATTTTGAAATTTCTGAGGGTGGCGGTTTTGGTTACGGACGTGGTGGCTGGGGGGCACCGAGCAAAGGTGCTCCTGTGGATCAAGATGGGAATCCCGTCTTTCACCGCAAGCCGGAATCGTGGGATACAGCCAGGTCTGACGGCGAACGCTGGCGCTGGGCGATGGCTCAGGTCGTGCAGCATGCGGCCGATCGCCGCAGCCAGGTCGATCTGGAGTGGGCCGGATTCCTGCAGTCGCAGTTTGGCGTGGGAGCATCGGCTGTCGGCGGACCTCCTGTCATCCGTGAAGCAGCAGAAGGCGGCGAAGCGGGCGCTGAGAAGCCAAAGCCGTCCGGTGAATGGGCGGCGCATGAACTGGCCGATACCGAGACGATCGCTAAGCTGACGACCGGCGTGAAGCGGTTCGCTCTGCCGGATGAATTCAATCACATCGCGATTCTGAAGGCCGTCATTGCACGCGGTGACGGAACAAAACGGCAGGCTCTGGAATCGCTGATCGGCGAACGTATGAATCGGCATCAGTATCCGCAGGCTGCAGTGCTGCTGCGAGAGATGCTGAAGCTGGCGACCGACAAGGATGACAGGCTGGCGATTCAGGCTCGCATCGATCAAATCGTGAAGAACTGGATGCAGATCGAAAGCACAGCAGTGCAGCCCGCTGGAAAAGGCGCGACGCTCGATATTCGATACCGCAACGGCAGCAAAACCACGTTTGAAGCTCGCCCGATTAAGATCGATCAACTGCTTACCGACGTTCGCAAATACATCGAAAGTAAACCAAAGCAACTGGACGGTGCGAAGCTGCAGATCGACAACATCGGCTGGTCGCTGATTCGCAACGATGAAGCGAAGTATCTCGACAAGTCCGTGGCAAAGTGGGAACTGGATCTGAAGGCCCCGGAGAATCATTTCGATGCCATGACGACAGTGACAACGCCCCTGCAGAAAGCCGGAGCCTACTGGGTCACGGCAATGATGAAAGACGGCAACGAGGCGCGCATTGTGCTGTGGGTGGCCGACACCGCCATCAGCCGCAAGCGAGTCGAAGAGGGAACGATGTATTACGTCGCCGACGCGGTGACGGGTGCACCGATCGCTCGTGCAGACCTGGAGTTCTTTGGTTGGCGACAGGAATACCGTCAGAATCGCAACATCGAGATCTTCACCAGCCGTTTCGCCGGCCGGACCGATGCGGATGGCATCAGTACACCCGAGCCGAAGGATCTGATTCCTCAGAATCAGTGGATAGTGATCGCTCGTACAAAGGAAGGACGACTGGCCTACGATGGCTTTATGGGTGTCTGGAACCCTGAAAAACTCCAGCCGCTGGATTACAGTCCGCTGAAGGTCTACGCGATTACCGATCGACCGGTGTATCGGCCGGGCCATGCAGTCAAGTATCGCCTGTGGACTCGCAAGCCTCGGTTTGACGCCGACGACAACAGCTACGCGGACAAGCAATGCTGGGTGCAGATTCGCAATCCAAAGGGCGATGTCGTCTTTGAAGTGGAAGCGAAGACGGATCGTTGGGCGGGCGTGGACGGCGAGTGGACGATTCCGGCAGACGGCACGCTGGGGACCTACATCATCGGGATTGCGGAAGAAGTAATGGTCGCTGTCGCCGTTGAAGAGAACGGCGTGACGAAAGTCGTCAATCAACCTCAGCGTAATATGATCGGTAACGGTTCGTTCATCGTCGAAGAATATCGCAAGCCTGAGTATGAAGTAAAAATCGAAGCTCCCGACACGCCGGTGAAGCTGGGCGAAAAAATCCAGGCGAAGATCATTGCGAAATATTACTTTGGAGCCCCCGTCACTGAAGCGAAGGTGCATTACAAAGTGGCACGCACCAAAAAGGACAGCCGCTGGTATCCGATCGCGCGCTGGGACTGGTTGTACTCACCGGGTTATTGGTGGTTCGCTCCCGAATATCAGTGGTATCCCGGCTTCAATCGCTGGGGCTGCATGCCGCCGATTCGTCCATGGTGGAACTGGAGCCCGGATCCGCCGGAAGTTGTCGTCGAAGGTGATGCCGAGATCGGCGAAGACGGCACATTCCTTGTCGAGATTGATACCGCGGCCGCTTTGGCCAGCCACAGTGACAGCGATCACAACTACAACATCACGGCAGAAGTCGTCGATAAGTCCCGCCGCACGATTATCGGCAACGGCAGCGTGCTGGTGGCTCGTGATCCGTTCAAGGTCTTCACATGGACCGATCGAGGCCACTATCAGACGGGCGACACAGTCAATGTGGGATTTCAGGCTCGCACTCCGGACGACAAGCCCGTCAAAGGCGGCGGAAAGGCGACCCTGTACTCCGTGAAGTACGAAGGCGACAAGCCGGTTGAACAGGAAGTGCAGTCATGGGATGTCACAACCAGCGACGCGGGCTCGGGGACTCTGAAGATGACCGTTCCTGTTGCGGGGCAGTTCCGCATCAGCGTCAGGATTGCCGACAGCGAAGGCCACGAGATGGAGGGCGGCTACGTGCTCTTCGTGCGAGGCCCTGCAGAAAACGGCAGCGGTTACCGCTTCAACGATCTGGAACTGATCACCGAGAAGCAGGAATACCAGCCGGGCGAAAAGGTTCAGCTGCAGATCAACACCAACAAAGCGGACAGCACCGTCCTGCTGTTTGTACGTCCGATGAACGGACTGTGCTCAAAACCGATCGTGCTCCGCATGAAAGGCAAGAGCACCATACATGAGATCTCCATCGAACGCACAGACATGCCAAACATTTTCATCGAAGCGATCACAATTGCCGACGGTAAGGTTCACAGCGAAATGCGTGAGCTCGTCGTTCCTCCGGAGCAGCGAATCGCCAACGTCGAAGTGCTTCCGTCTTCCAATCGATACCGTCCGGGTGAAGAGGCGACGGTGAAGCTGAAGCTGACCGATCTGAACGGCAATCCGTTCGTCGGCAACACCGTATTTTCTGTCTACGACGCCAGCCTGGAATACATTGCAGCGAGCAGTATCCCTGAGATTCGCAGCTTCTTCTGGAATGTGCGCCGTCAACATCATGCGAGCATCTTTTCGACGCTGCAGCGCGGTTCCGGGCCGGTGTATCGGGATAACGAAATCACGATGCAACTCCTGTTCGGGAATGATCCGTCGATGGGTGGTGGCGGTGGCTACTATGGCGGACCAATGGGTGGTATGGGCGGTATGGGCGGTGGATTCGCCGGCCGTCGTGGCGGCATGATGTTGAAGGGGCGCATGATGGAAGCGGAAAGCATGCAGATGGCTGCACCAGCGATGGCCATGGATGCCGCGATGCCAATGGAAGCTGCAGGTCTCGGTGTGGCTGGAGGTGGACTAGCCGGTGGCGGTGCCGATGTCGCCCCAACACTTCGTTCCAACTTCGCCGACACGGCGTACTGGGTGGCATCGTCAACGGCCAACGAAAACGGCATTGTCGAAGTGAAGTTCAAGGTTCCGGATAACCTCACCACGTGGAAGATCAAGGCATGGACGATGGGCGATGGCACACGAGTCGGTTCGGGCACGTCCGACATCATCAGCAGCAAAGATCTGATCATCCGGCCTCAGACGCCACGCTTCTTTACCGAACGCGATCAGATCGTGCTGTCCGCCGTGGTTCACAACTATCTGGCCAGCGAAAAATCCGTCAAGGTCGTGATCGAAAACGAAGGCGGACATTTGAAGCTGCTGGATGAGGCATCTCAATCCGTCACCATCGCTGCCAATGGCGAGGCTCGCGTCAACTGGACGGTCGATGTGGTTGCCTCCGGCCTGACGACCATTCGCATGAAGGCGTTAACCGACGAAGAATCGGACGCCGTCGAAATTAAAGTGCCTGTGCAGGTTCACGGCATGTTGAAGACGGAAAGCTTCACTGGAGTCATCCGTCCGAATGGTGAGAAGGCGCTGGTCGAAGTGCGAGTTCCCGAGGAACGCATTCCGGCTCAGTCACGTATTGAGATTCGCTACAGCCCAAGTCTGGCCGGAGCGATGGTCGACACGCTGCCATACCTTTTGGAGTATCCGTACGGCTGCACCGAACAGACTCTCAACCGTTTCCTGCCCGCCGTGCTGACTCAGCGCACGCTGCAGAAAATGGGAGTCAACCTGGCCGATGTCAAGAAGCAGCGAACCAACCTGGATGCTCAGCAGACTTATCGCGGCAAGTATCCGGCGCACTGGGGCGAAAAGCCGCAAACCCAGGCTCGCGACATCGTTGAATTACCAGCCGGTTTTGGTCAGGGGAGCAGCACGCTCGCTAAATGGATTCAGCAGCACATCGACGAAGACACGAAGCTCTTGAAGGGCCGATCGAAGGACTTCAATCCCGTCTTCGACGATGTCGAAATGAATCGCATTATCGCCGACGGAGTGAAGGCACTCACCGAAATGCAGCTGACCGACGGTGGCTGGGGCTGGTTCTCCGGATATGGCGAACATTCCTCGCCGCACCTGACGGCTCAGGTCGTGCATGGCCTGACGGTGGCCCAGCAGAACGACGTCCCAATTCTTCCGGACGTGATTCAGCGCGGTGTCGAGTGGCTGAAAGGTTACCAGTCGAACGAGCTGACTAAACTTCGCGAAGGTGACAAGCACCGTCAGAACCCGAAGTACGAGGGCAAGGCCGATTACAAAATAAAGGCCGACAACATGGACGCTTTCGTCGCCATGGTCCTGTCAGAACACGATGCCAACGACACGGCGATGACCGATTACTTATACCGTGATCGAGGCGATCTGTCGGTCTACGGCCTGTCACTCACGGGACTTGTGCTGCACAAACAGCAGGATGCCGAACGCCGCGATATGGTCATCAAAAACGTGGAACAGTTCCTGGAACAGGACGAAGAAAACCAGACCGCCTGGTTGAGGCTTCCTGAATCCAGCTGGTGGTACTGGTACGGCAGCGACAACGAAGCCATGGCCGTCTATCTGAAGCTGCTCGTCGCCGTTCGACCGAACGACGAAATCGCGTCGCGACTCGTCAAGTATCTGCTGAATAATCGCAAGCATGGCACGTACTGGAACAGCACCCGCGACACCGCCATGGTTGTTGAATCGATGGCCGACTACATCAAAGCCACGGGAGAAGATCAGCCGGACATGACGGTGGAGATTCTGATTGACGGCGAAGTGCAGAAGACGGTGAAGATTAACGCAGAAAACCTGTTCAGCTTCGACAATGTTCTGCTGCTGGAAGGCGACGCCGTGACCTCGGGAGCTCACCAAATTGAAGTCCGCCGTACTGGCAAAGGCCCCGTCTACTTCAGTGCATACCTGACAAACTTCACGAAAGAAGACCAGATCACGGCGGCCGGTCTGGAAGTCAAAGTCGCTCGCAAGTTCTATCGTCTTGAACGCGACGACAAACAGGTCAGTGTGCAGGGCGATCGAGGCCAGGTGGTAGCACAGCAGGTTGCCAAGTACAAACGCATTCCTCTGGAAGATCTGCGTTCCGTCACGAGCGGCGATTTGATCGAAGTGGAAATGGTCATCGACAGCAAGAACGATTACGAGTACCTGATGCTGGAAGACCACAAGCCAAGTGGCTTCGAGCCTGACGACCAGCGCAGTGGTTATGTCTGGGAAGGCCTGCGCGCCTATCGGGAACTCCGCGATGACCGAGTCACGTTCTTCCTGACCACCCTCGCCCGCGGCCAGCACAGCATCAACTACCGCCTGCGAGCCGAAACTCCGGGCAAGATGTCGGCTCTTCCCGCCACCATCGAAGGCATGTACTCGCCCGAACTGGTCGGCAACAGCGATGAGTTCAAGCTGCGGGTGATTGATCGGGAGTAACCCACCGCTTCCATCGGGCTCGCCCCGATGGAGCGCACAATTGGTAAGCTACCTTTGCAAGCCAATTCTGTAACTGCTCTCCAGCGGGCTCGCCCCGGTGGAAGCGGCGACCGATGGGCTGCGTCGCCAGAGATAGCCTATCAATTGTGATCCCATCGGGGCGAGCACGATGGAAATCAGGGGCGAGCGGCAGTAGGTTGGTAGCTGCTCAATTGTGATCCCGCCGGGGCAGGCCCGGCGGAAATCATTTCGTGGATGGCTCGGATGACGGGACGACGGCGATTTCCGGAACAGTGGACCATGCGTGCAACATCTTTATTCTCCCTGCGCCGTGCCCTGCTTCCCCAAACGTTGCCGGGGATCCTGCTTTTTCTGCTGCTTGGAGCCTGGGGATTTTTGTGGGTTCAAAATGTCTTCAATCCACATGATTTGAACCACTTGCTCATCATCGATCGGTCCGGTCACGAATCGGTCAGCGAGTGTAAGGCCGAACTCGAAGGTGATGTCGACTGGCAAGTCCTTGTGCCATACATTCGACGCGGTGATCCGATGGAATCAGCGATCACCATCATTAATATCGAACGTGCGTGGTTCAGCGGAACGTTTCGGATCAAAGATGGTGCAGGACGAATTCTTGCAGAGCACGAAATCGCACCCCGCGGTCGATACTGCGGGACTCTCGTCATCACGCTGGACTCCGACGGCAAGTCGCAATTTGCCTTCAACGAAATCCCCGAGCCGCATGCACCGTAAGCGGTAGCCCAATGGCACTTGTTTTGTGAGCGGAATGGCACTAGCCACCGGTGTCGGAAGCTGAAATTGCAGGAAGACACCGGCGGCTAGCGCCTTGCCGCTCACACGGAATTCGAAAACCAAGTGCCATTCAGCGGTCGCCCGCCAGCAAATGCGCGGATCATTAGTAGCGCGTCCATTGAATCGCCATAATCTCTCCGCGTTGTTCATCAGGCTTTCCTGACGGAAACAAGGCAAGCAATTCCGCGCAAGACGGGCAATCATGAAGACTATCAAAGAACAGGTCCTGGAATGTCTGGCCGGGATCGATCGGCCGGTCAGTTTTTGCGCCAGCGGAACTTTGCCGCTCGTGCTTCCTGGGCTGGAGGTGAACGGCATCGGGCCGATCGGGTTGCCGCTGAACGAGTCGGCCGCGCTGAAGCTGATTGCCTGTTGTCGACAGGCGCCGTATGGCAAAGGGACGAAGACGGTTGTCGATACAAACGTCCGCCGCGTGTGGGAACTGGACCCGGAACAGTTTCAGTTGCTCAACCCGGAATGGCCGATCTGTATGGATCGCATCATGTCGGCGATACGGCAGCATCTGGGACTGGAGGATCAGCCACTCGAGAGTCAGCTGTACAAGCTGCTGATTTATGAGAAGGGTGGCTTCTTTCTTCCTCACAAAGACGGCGAGAAAGTCGATCGCATGGTTGCGACGTGTATCATCAGCCTTCCGTCGCCGCATCAAGGCGGATCGCTCGTCATTCGTCATGCGGGCGAAGAGGTCACGATCCGCTTTGATTCTCCTGAAAATCGCTTTCACCTCCAATACGCAGCGTTCTATTCCGATTGCGAGCACGAAGTGAAGCCGGTGGAATCCGGGTATCGGCTTTGTCTGGTCTACAATCTTGTCCTCACGGGAAGTGGCCAGACAGCGGTGCAAGCCCCGAATTTTTGGCAGCAGGCTGATCGACTCACCTCGCTGATCCAGAAATGGAAAGCGTCCAAAGCGTCGCAGTCGCTTGCGATCGCGCTGACCTATGAATATTCCAAAGACGGCCTGTCGCCGGAGAACCTCAAGGGCGAAGATCAATCGCGTGCTGCAGTGATCAGGAGTGCAGCGGAAAAGGCTGGCTGCCGGGCAACACTGGCTTTGCTGACGCTGTGGGAAGTCGGATCGGCGGAAGATGACAGCGGCGATTATGATTACGGTCGAAGTTCGAGGTCTCGTCGCGATCGCGAGGATCCGCCCGAGTCCTCGTATCACATGCTTAATGTTGATGATTTCAGCCTGACGGCAGATCACTGGGTGGCATTTGACGGGACCCGACCGAGCTTTGGAGAACTGAGGTTTGATGAAGATCAGTTGATCGCGGATGTGCCCATTCGCGAATTGACACCGGAGGAAGATTTTGAAGGGTATACGGGCAATGCCGGAATGACTCTGGAACGCTGGTATCGTCAGGCGATCATTGCGATCTGGCCGGTCGAAGCTCACTATCGAGTCCTCTGCGGAGCAGGCACAACGGCGGCCGTGGAGGAACTCTGTCGCATGGCGGAAATGATTCTGACATTCTCAGGGATAGAACAACTTCGGCATCGTGAAGCGTGTCGCCGATTCGCGGGAGCCGTCATTTCGACATGGAAGTTCAATTCGTCGGTCGGCAAACAGTCCTCCGCTGACAGGATGCTGAAAGCTCTTGCCTGCATTGGATCACGGAAGCAGTTCCTGAAGTTTCTCGTCAGGATTGCTCCAGCCGAAACAGTGCTCTCCGACGTTCGGCTTCTGGCACAACAGTGCCGCCGCTTCGGATGGATAACCTGCAAGCCTGGTTTGACCGCGATTTTTGAAAAGAAGGAAGGACGTTTTCTGGTTCGCAACGCGAAGCTCCTGCACGCGCTGTGTCGAATTTCGGATACGCGCAAGGAGAAACAGGACGGTTGTCGGACGCTGGCCAGCCTGGTGCTGCAGGCCATCACGGTGTGGGCGCTTCAGGTGAAGCTTGATCACTGGGAAGACGGTCGAGTCGATGCTAAAGTGGTGGTCCTGAATTTGTTGAAAGCCCTGTGCCGGTTGGATGACGAAGATCTGCTCAAAAAAGCGATCGAGCTGTTCCAGCAGCTGACCGACAAGTTCGATGCCGTCAGCGTGCAGATTCCAGTCGTTCAAAATCTCCAGCCGTTCCTGCAAAAACATCCTCCGAAAAACAGGAAGCCCATCAATGGTTGGCTGAAGGCACTTCTGTCGCTGCTGGAGCAACGGACTGCCGAAGAACCGCAGCCGCCGGGTGATTATGCTCGTGAAGCAGTACTCAACTGCAAATGTGCCAACTGCGCCACAGTCAACAGGTTTCTGGAGAGTCCCGATCAAAAAGAATTCGCATTTCGGGCACGGCAGGATCTTCGCGGCCATGTTGAACAGAGCATCACTCGAGACAAGGCCGATCTGAGAACCGAAACGATCCGAAAAGGATCGCCACAGACGCTGTTGTGTACGAAGACTGTTGCATCCTGGCAACGCCGTCACGACATCTGGAAAAAGGACTGTGAATCACTCGCCATCATTCGCACCATGTTGCCACCGTCGAAGTCCTCTGCTTCTGCCAGGCGATCGCGAAAGAAGTGAAATCTTTGCTCAGCAAACGTTCAGGACATTGTCATCGTGAGAAGATTTCTATGGCGAGCGGGGTGCGTCAGCTTCCCGGTGCCTTTGCGATTCCGGGTTCGCCCTCATCGGATCATCATTGATTTCCATGTTGCGTACGTCATTCTGGCTCTAACGGCGGAAAAGCACTCGTACTTTGTTTTGATCGACGTTAAAGTTTCCGCAGGCACACATGAAACCGAAAAGGCCGATAGATTGTCAGAAGGGCGAAATGTCTTTGCCAACACTTGAACCAGTGACCGTTCCGCTTCAATCGGACTCTTCAGGCGCGCTTCGAATTGCTGATACGCGGGTGCTGTTGGAACTCATCGTTCGAGCTTTCCGTGCAGGAGCCACGCCCGAGGAGATTGTGCAGGCATATGACACTTTGAGGTTGCCGGACGTTTACGCCGTGCTTGCGTGGTGCCTGAACAATGAGATGGCCGTGGCCGATTACATGGCTGAGCGAGAATTCCTGGCTTCCGATGTGCAGCGGGAAATTGAAATCCTTCGTCCAGTCAGAGTCGATCTGCTGAAATCTCTGACAGACCGCGCGGCCAGTACCGGAGCGTAGTTTTGTTGCGACTGGCCAGCGACGAGAACTTCCACGGAGACATCGTTCGTGGCCTGCGCCGGCGGTTGCCGAACCTCGATGTCATCCGCATTCAGGATGTGGGGCTTTCAGGCATCGATGATCCATCCCTCCTGGCCTGGGCCAGCGAACAGAACCGAATCCTGCTCACCCACGACCGCGCAACGATCCCATTGCATGCTGCTGAGAGATTCAGGAGTGGCATGCCGGTCACGGGGATTTTCATCGTTGACGATCGGGCTTCGCTGGGGCGATTGATCGATGAATTGGCTCTGGCCATTCAATGCAGCGAACAAGACGAATGGCAGGAAATGGTCGTGTACTTCCCATTGACGTAGCCATGAGTCGGGCGATTAATGATCGCATGGACAACTACGAATACCTGCTCCTCGACGACCGCGTCAGCTACTTTCTCTCCGAACTCGCCCGCGGCCAGCACAGCATTAACTACCGCCTGCGCGCCGAAACCCCCGGCAGAATGTCCGCTCTGCTGTCCGAGCGCGAGCAGCCGACCCTCCTGTTCGGCCACTAGACTCAACTAATTGGGATTGAACTCCGAATTCTCTACTGCCCAATTCGGAGGAAAAGCTGGAAAGTGGTCGAGTGTCAAAGGGAGCCTGATATTCTTCTCTGATCTCTTGATGCCTAAAGTGACATTAACACCTGTTCTGGAAAATGCGTCTCCGATCTGCTTCATGGACATATCTGCCAATTGGCTTCCGTCGATCTCAAATATCAAGTCGCCTTTTGCGATGCCTGCTTTTGCGGCTGGGCTACCGGGAGATACTGAAGTTATTGCAAATTCTCTTGCGTCGTTGAGTTCTGCCTCGAACCCACAACCACCTGCTGGAACCTGAATCTCGCTTGCACCAGTTGCAGACGAAACCCAGATCGTACTTTGCGGAAAATCAATGGTTAAGTCGAGGTACTGTAGTAACGAGAGTCCGACACTGTCGTCTTGGGCTTCGAAACATGGTATATTTACGAATCTTACGCCGCCTAATTCCATGCGTCGCAAAAAACAGACAGACCTCCTGACATCCGTTCTCTTCCTCGTATTGATGTCAATGCGTGAATGCTCACGTGGTTCGTCCTGGACGACAATATGCCCCATGCGCCTGAGTAAACCAATCCGTTCTGCGGAGAGATGCAAGCACTCTCCAGAGAGATCGAGGACAAGATTTCGAGTACCGATCCCGGGAAGTTGCACGGGAACTAAAGGGATATTCTTTTTCCATGAAATACGAAGCGGCGTTCCTTTTGGATTCTCGACTGGTGATTTGACTGCGCGTACCGTTGGCACGCTGAGATTAAGCTGAAAGGCATGCAGCCGAAGAAACGATGTCCCGGCAACACCAGCTATGGGAGGAATTAAAGAGTCTGAAGGGTGCGGGATTTCGTAACAGACTGCCATGACATGCGACACCGGAAGTCCCAGACCCGAGAAGGGCAGGTTTTCATAAACCGGACGATCATCGTCGGGAAAAACGGGTTTTCCATCCAGGTGCGTCACAGTTCTTGCGCCTTCGAAGAAAATCTCCTTCTCTGGCGAGTTGACAACAACCATATTGCTGGTTGTCGATACAAGTGCAAGACCTTGACGACCGGCGAAACTTGCAGGGAAGACAAGGCAGCCAGTCTTGCGATACATTTCCTCACAAACCGCCTCGGACTTTGTTGCTTGCAACATTCCATCAGCGAAAGTTACCATCGAATGCACTGCAAAAATAACTGCAGTGATCGCCAAGGACTGAAGACACGACAGAGTCCGAGTCATAGTTTGACCGCCAAGCAAACAGCAAGAGTTGAGTAGATTTGATCGATATTCCACAAGTGACGGGTTCCGACAAAGTTGAGTTCCAACATCCAACAGAGTTGATCGCTGACTTGGAGTTCATATCAGGATGCATTGGGGCTGTAATCTCAATCGCTGGCAAGGCGAGGATCGTCCGTGAATCCCAAAACACAATATGATGATTAAATTCGAATCCGACAATAGAGACTCGTCAGATCAATAGCAAAGAGCGAAGCCGGATGGCAACGGCACCTGCCGCCATTCCTCCCCGTCAAGCTGCGTGTCTGTCTCGGTGCGGAGGGCGGAGCTTTGCTTGTAGAAAAATGGCACGCCGGCATCGACGGATGCGGTCGCGTAGGTCTCGAGACCAGGCGGGGTCCATGTTGCGAAACGATCGGCCCGATTCACCGCCAACGATGAGCCAGTCGATCTTGTCCAGATCGAGGTCTGGCATCAGCAACCACGCCCATTTGGGATAGGCCTTCCTGACACCACTGGCAAGGGGGCAGAGATTCTGACATCATCTCGCGTTGCGGAAACTGGCGGAGCGTAGACGCCTGCAGCCTTATGGCATTCCTGGCAGAAAAACTCCGTCGCCGTTGACTCCGGGTCAAACGAAATCCAGGCGTCAGCGGGCATTATTGGCCTGTGTACAGAATGAGATAGTAATTCGAACATGGATGAGTTGAATCTGATGAATGCGAACGGAACGCTGTCCCCGATGGGACAGCGGTTGTTTCAGGTATTTGCACTGTGCGAATCGAAGATCTGCCAGGCGACGTTGCTGCATTTGCTCAAAGCCTGCGGCTGGGGAGCGGCGGCGACGAAGTCGGGGTTTCTGACTCAGGCACTGCTGAAACCTGACCTGAAGGATCTGGTGGATCGAGGCTTCCTGGAAAGCAGGAATGCCGCGATGACTTTTCTTGAGATCACCAGGCCGCTGCAGGACATCGCCGTGCAGCAGGCTGTCCAGAACGGCAATTTTTCATTGATCGTCGGTGCCATAGAACAGCTCGGCAGTGAACTGGCACGAGACCTCACACAGGCACGGGTGTCGGATGTAGCAGTGAGAAAAGCTCGTCGTCAGGCTCGGATTGCGTTCTATCGCGGAGACGTCGCGGCGTTTACGGCGGTAAAGCTGGAACTGGTCAACGCAAGGCCCGAGCTGAGCAAGCTCGGACTGCTGAATCCCTTCAATGCTGAGCTGTATGCAGAAACGCCGGCGGAACTTCAGCCGGAAGTGTTTCTGCATCCAGTGGCACAGAGCATCCTGACCGGCGTTGGTTCGCCAGAGGTGATTGACGCCTTCGATGCCTTTATCAACTGGCATGACAAGTTCTCTGATGAGATCGGCGAACTGTGGGTCAATTGCCTCACGGCAAGCGGCGATCTCAGCGGGCTTGAGGAACTTGCTGAGTCAGATCATTCCTGCAGAATTGCCGCCAGTGGCTGTCTGGCGTTTCTTACCGGACGGCACGATGCGGCTGAAGTCGCGTTTGATGAACTGACGAGCCGCCTGCAAAAAGCCACAGGAAAACGAAGCGTTGTGCTGCCCGTACTGCCGGGCCTGATGCACATCCTGCTGCTGGCGCGGAAGGCCGATCCTAAATCTCGCGCGGAGTTGAAGTCATACAGTGCCGCGGCACAGACTCTGTGGCCGCCATCCATGCAATTGATTCCGGAGATGCTGTCGATTGCTGTTGGCTATGCGGATCTGCCAAACTCTTCCACCAAAGCGGCCTTGAAATGGGCGCTGACACACAAGCGCAGCGAGCTGTGCCACCTGTCAAAGCGATGGTGGTGCATATCGCGAAATGGTTTCTTCCGGAAGAGGTGTCGCCTATCAGTATCTGGACGGTTCAACGCCGATGAAAGAACGAAAGAGAAGCGTCGAAGCGTTTCAGAACGGCGAAGGCGACGTGTTTCTGATCAGCCTGAAAGCGGGCGGAACGGGCCTGAATCCCACGGCTGCTGACTATGTGCTGCACATGGATCCCTGGTGGAATCCTGCGGTCTGAGACTGCAAAGAGGCAGTCAAGCCACCGCGGGCGTCGCCGATTGTCGAAAATCCGGCCGACCGCAGCTACGGGGCCGCACGAGGCGGACGAACGGTGTGGATACCCGCGTCACATGTCGCTTCCGGATCGTTCACCCGGAAACCCGCCATGATGACGGACTTCCAGCGAATCACGAAGTCACCACTTGAACATTTGGGTTCTGCGCGATTCAACCGCCACCTCCCGCCAAGCGCCACGGTTTCTCGCCGCCGTTTAGATGAGAGCCCATCTTAAGTATTTATACTGTTTTGACATAATTCCAAGTTGACAGCTGCCCTCGAAAACGAATCATGCGATATCAGCGGGGACTCGTCGTTGATTTCCCCCAACATTTGGTTTCACATTATTTAGGGGTGAATACATGATTAAGCGTAATCGCCGTAAAACTGTGCCTTGTTGCTGTCCGGTGGATATTCAGCAGCTGGAATCGCGGCAATTGCTGACTGGGACTGTCACGGTTGCGGTCTCCAAAGCAGGCGACATCTCGGTTAGTGGTGACAGCAAAGACAACGACGTATTCGTTGAGGTCAATGCGGACAACGTCACGATCGTGGGAAACAGTGGCACTTCCCTGAAGGTTGGAAAAACGGTCATAGCGCCCGGAGTTCCGGTAGTGGTGCCACGACCGGCGTCCATTCGGGATCTTGATGTGAACCTGCATGGTGGGAACGATTCAATAGACATCTCGGTCAACTCCGACGTGGTAATCCACCGGAATGTGAATGTCTGGACGGGCGCTGGCAATGATTCCGTATCAGTGGAATCCAATGGCGCCTTGGTGGATGTTCGCGGGAGTGTTTCGATGAATACCGGTTCAGGTCACGATTCCGTCCGAGTCGCGGATGCGGACAAGTTTGCGGGGGTTGATACGGAAGCAGAATTGCTTGCTGTCGCTGATGACACTGGAGCAGCCAGTGTCCAAATGATTCGGGTAGGAAAGGACATCAACATCTCGACGGGCACGGGGAACGATGGCATTGCTCTGCTTGGGGTGGAAGCCGGTCGAGATGTCACAGTCAACTCCGGGCTTGGGCATGGTGACGTGCTTGGCGTGAGCAATGTGCGTGCCGGGCGAGACATGAATCTGATTTGGGGCGACCTGAATGCGATAAACAACGTGACGATCGTTCGGAAACTCCGTGTTGACAGTGGAACAGGTAACGACCGTTTCGTAGTGGACAATCTGCACGCTTCCATTGTGGATGTGAATCTGGGACCAGGTAACGATCAGCTTGCGATCGGGGGTACCGTCGTGGTGACGAAATCCGCGAAGATTCATGGCGGTGCAGGCAAAGACAACCTTGTGAGTTTGTCACCACTTGGTGGTGCCTCTGTGAAGAGTTTCGAAGGAAGTGTTGTCGATGCGGCTGCAATTCTTGACGAAGTACTTGCTGCTCTTGTTTGATGCGATGTCGCCGTGCTGTCTGATCTGAGGAGAAAGCTCAGAGCCGAAAGGGCTCTGAGCTTTCTCTGCGTTGTGCTGACAGGCAAATTGGCAGCATGGTGAAAACTGCCAGGCAATTTGATGCATCAGGGGCTGACGTATGAGGCTGTCTGGTTTTCAAAAGCTGATGCAATCCTGGGAACGCTGGCATGCCGTCAATGCCGTTCAGTTTGTTGAGCTGCGGGAATCAATTCCCCTGAGTCGACTGCGGC
Source organism: Planctomycetota bacterium (assembly GCA_031416875.1). Taxonomy (GTDB): domain Bacteria; phylum Planctomycetota; class Planctomycetia; order Planctomycetales; family Planctomycetaceae; genus SXXK01. The sequence goes on from JANOUN010000786.1 coordinate 16,944, forward strand.
ATGCGGTTGAGCAGTTGTTCAGAAGCCTTGATGAAGGCAGTGGCGGCAGTAGCTGGCGTCAGGACTATGGCGGTAAGTCCCCCGATTTTTCGGAGATCCTTGATCCGGACTGCGTCTTGATCGGGGATACGAAGGATTTGGAGCGATTGATTACTCAACTGATGAACAGGCCATTTGCTGACAGCCAACTGCCTGTTCGGTGCGGCATTGCAGAAACAGGCAGCGCTTCGTTCCTGTGGCTTTGCTACAGGCATTCCATAGCCGATGCCAGGTCAATCGCCATTCTGTTGCGATTTCTACTGCTGTCGCTGTTCACTGATCGCGGATGCGATCAGGACGTCCGCGCTCTGAACATCGGGGCTTCCATGGATGAAATCCTGCAGCGTCGAATTCCGTCATCGTGGTGGCGCAATGGAGCAGTGATAATTCAATCACTTTATGCGTTACAGAAGTGTGCACGGCGGTCTCCGCAGGCACTCGGTGATTATTCGATGGTATTTCGTCACCATGGCTCAGGATACTCGCTGAGTTCTCTTCAGCGACTTGCCAGATGCTCCGGATACACGGTCGGCGAATTACTCACGGCGGCAGTGCTCGAGTGGCAGATCAGGACAGGAGGCAACAGCCGACTGCGTCCGTGGGCCTCTCAAAGGTGCGTCAGTGTTCTTGCGGATGTTACTTCCAGGGTGGGTCCGGAATGGCGAGAGAGTTTTGGGCAGTATATCTGTCCGCTGAATGTCTTTCACGACTGCGATTCAGATTCATTCGAGGAGCTCCTGAAAGTCGTGCGTTGTCAGCTGCAGGGCACAAGACAATTTGACAATGCTGTGCGCTGTCTCGCAGGCCTTGCGATCAACAGTTTCTTCCTGAAGTTTCTTCCGGGACGGGTCGCACAAGTTGATCAGGAATTGATTATTCCGGTGGGCGCGGCAATTTCGAATGTGAACCTGAACAGCCTGATTGTCACAAAACAGGACGACCTGCCCATTGTGAGTTACGCCCGCTCCACATGCGCCAGCCAACTCAGCCCGGTGATCGTTTGTCTTACAACTTTCCAGGACAGCTGGACTCTTACGTCAACTCATTTTTCAGCGTGTTTCTCGGATGACGAAATTTCTGGTCTTGGTGAACACCTTAGATTCAGGCTGAACGCGATCACTCGCGAGAACGGTTCTTCCGAAGAGCGTCCTCCACAGCTCCGAGTTGTCGCTGAAAGTGATTGCCCGAATCTGGCGATTCCAGGAAAGGGCATCGCCTGATGTCAGCCCGCAGGAATTGCTCGCGCTGATTCGGTAGTTTGCTCTGTCTCAGTCGACGTGTGTGCAACCACCGCTTCCAACGGGCTCGCCCCGATGGAGCGCACAATTGACAAGCTACCTCTTCCGGCAGAAAGTGACACTCGCTCTCCGCCGGGCTCGTCCCGGGGGAAGCAGCGATCGAATGACTGAACTGCGCCGTAGCGAGGCAATTGTGATCCCATCGGGGCGAGCCCGATGGAAATCCGCAGCCCGTTTGCCGGGCTTCTGTAGCAGCTCAATTGTGATCCCGCCAGGGATGAACCCGGCGGAAATCCTATCCGCGACAAACGAGACAGCACACGACTTCCAAAGGCATGACTACGTGTGATCAACGATCGCGCGACGCAGCGTCACTGCGGTGGCAGCAATGGATGAATCTCAATTGATCGGAAATCGAGATCGGTTGTCGGATCGTGACCCTGCAGGCTGATGTGGCCGGGCTCAAGGCGGCGGCCTTCACGAGGGTTGTCGTTCGGTGCGCGTGTGTCCTGCCAGTTGACGACCTGGTAGCCGTTGACCCAGGAGGCAAATCGATCTCCCTGAGCGACCAGGACTGCCGTCAGAAATTCATGGTCATTCGCCACAACGTACCGTGCAGCGACGCGGCGGAAAATGGCGCCGGTGCCTGAATCGACCGGTTTCGTGCGATCGCCGTCTTTGAAACCGTTGTGTAACTGGAATTCGTATCCGTGCGAAGGAGCTTTTTCGGTTCCTTGTTTCGCTCGAAAGAAGACGCCGCCGTTGAGTCCGTCACCGTTTACGCGGGCTTCGACCTTCAGTACAAAATCTCCGAACGTGTCATTTGTCTCAAGAAACCCTGGACCGTTGGAAACGTGCAGCAATCCATCGAGAACTTTGAATTCGCTTTTGGAACCTGGCACGACATTCCAGCCAGTCGTATCGTTCCCGTTCAGGAGTGGTTTCAGCGAAAGCGGTCGGATGAAGACGTTGCGAAACGCCGATCGCCCCTCATTCATTTGCAGACCAATGCGACCGGTCAGACGAATGGCGTCGGAAGAATCCGTAAAATCGACGATTTGCTTTTCGTCCAGCCAGACCTGAATCGCAGGTCCTTTGCAGACGACTCGAAAATCATGCCAGGCACCTTCCACGGCAGGCACATTTTCTGCGATGTATCGCCCCACGAGACTACCGGTCTTATGCGTCGGATGGCTGTCGCAGATATTGAGTTCATAAGTGTCCTTCACGGGATTCGATGCATTCTGCGCCGTCCGCAGAAAGATTCCGCTGTTGCCACCTGCAGCCACATGAAAACTGCATCGCAGTTCAAAGTCATCGAAGTGAAATGGCGTGAGCAGCAGACTTTTCTCACCATGATCGGCGACGATGGCTCCGTCTTCAACGTGCCAGTTCGTCACGGTCGGCACGTCCCAGCCAAACAGCGACCGTCCGTCAAACAGGCTGATCCAGCCGGCTCGAAGTTCTTCCTCCGTGAGCGACGGTGCAACAAACTCAACCGCCTCGGCAGACGGAGCGGTTGCTTCTCGGGCGGATACCGCGACAGATTCCGGTGGCCGTGGACTGGGCTGCCCGGATCGAACTCCTGGCTCACCATTGCATCCGGCAGCGGAAATCACGACGAGGCTGAATGACAGCATCCACGGACGGTTTTGCATGTTGAATCTTTCGCAATTGATGGTTCAGGAGATCGCACGATACATCAAAGCCGACAAAAGACAAACTCACCGCAGTAGGTCACTCAGAACAATGGCCCGCTTAAACACTGGGGGTTGAATTTGGTTTGCGGAATCGCGTTGAACGATTTTGCTGCCCGTATTCGCTACTATGGAGCTTGCCTCCATAGGGCGATAATCAACACCAGAACGAGTCCTCAGACATGCGTTTTACGTCACCATGCAGCTTGTCTGCATGGAGCGATGATCATAAGCTCAGCGTTTCAGGGGATCATCATTCTACCCGGACAAGCCGGGCAGTGATGGGACTTGCGTTGATACCTCCGTCTGGTGGTGATCAATGCTCGATGGGGACAAGCCCGCATCGGGGCTCGTACACTGTTACAGTTTTTCAATTGCCGAAATCGAACGGAAACTCCAACATCCCAGCAACGAAGCGAGACATTGATTCAGAACCTTTAATCGATCAACACGGGCTCGCGGCGATCCAGGTCAGCCCGCGATCAATGCCTCGCGTGGCTGAAAGTGTAACTTTTTGAGTAGCGCAGGGCATGATCCGTGGTCAAGGAGCAGGTTTCGCAGCGGGGCGTCGCCTGCTGAGCCGTTCCGCGATCATGGCTACACAATCCGCTCTGGCGGAGTCAAGTGGCGGGATGTCGCGGCTTTTGGGCAGCTTTTTCAAAGCAAGTCGTGAGAAAACTCAGCTGAATTCACGCAGTCTTCGCGAATTCCCCAGGCTGTTCTGGCGGAAACGGGTCGGTTTCGATTACCCTTCCCGATCCGCTGCGCTGAGACACGAACGGGTTGGTGGGACAAGATGTCTCTGGTCTGGCCTTGTTCGTTACAATTCTCAGCCGGGAAGCTCACTGCTTCCAGCGGGATATCGACCGTCGCATGAAGCGCTTTATTTCCACCGAGACCGACGGCGGCGTTTATCGTCACCGCGTGAATTGACCGACAGAACTGACATATGACGCTCGCGGAGTTAATGCAAAACCGTTTTCGTGCGGACCTGAGACATCGTGGTGCGGCCTACATTGAGGCCGAACGAATCACTCTGGTTCGCGTGACTTCGGAAAACGTGTTTGGACTAGTCACGGACGGCGCTGAGTATCAAACGCAGCTTCGTTATCAGCCGGATGACGTCAGTCTGTTTTGCACGTGCGACCAGTTTGCCAAGAGCAAAGTCTGCAAGCACCTGTGGGCTACGATTCTGGCGACGGATTCCGGTGGCTACGTGAGTTCATCAATGCGCCCCGGTCGGATGACGCCGTTCATGGCGCCGAATGCATATCAGCCGATCTCCGTGGATGACCTGGACGCCGGTGCCGATCCCGATGCCGGTGCGAACCTGCCGCGTGGAAAATCGCGTCCCAAGGCGCAGCCTGTGCAGCGGACGTTGCGTCCGTGGGAAGCGCGACTGATCGAACTCAAAGACAACATGGACGGCCCGACGGATGGCCGCAAGAAATCTGATCCTGAAGAGCGACAGATTTTTTACGAAGTAGATCTGGAGGCCAGTAAGGAAGCGGGCAAACTTGTGATTCAGGCGTCACAACGTCAACGTCGCGCGGGTGGGCAGTGGGGGAAAATCAAACCGCTCAAAGTCCGACCCGGCGAACTGGACCATATCGAACATGAAGACGACCGGACATTTCTGTCGTACCTTGCCGGTGCGATCCCGGAACGTAACAACTGGACGACGCAGCAGGCAGAATTGCGCACGTCAGCACATCGATTTTATGTGCCATTCGAACTTGGACAGCTTGTCCTGCCTGACATGTGCCGCAGCGGTCGGTTGCGCGTGCTTGGCAGTGACGAGGCGGGTGAGCAGCTATTGAACTGGGACGACTCAGAAGCCTGGGAACTCACGATTCGCGTACGGCGCGATACGGAAGTCGAAGGTTGGAAAGTCGCGGGTCTGCTCATTCGCAATGAAGAAGTCATGGAACTGGCTGACGTCCCGCTCGTCGTGCCCGGCGGCTTTGTAGTCACGAACGATTCATTGGGGTTGCTGCGTGACTTCGGCGCGTCGGAATGGATGAAGGCACTTACCGACGGCGGTGCGCTGCATATTCCGGAGGCCGATGAGCATGACTTTGTTGATCGACTGCTCGACATCCCGTCGTTGCCCCGACTTGATCTGCCCAAAGAATTGCAGCTGGAAGAAGTCCGTGTCAAGCCATCCCCGGTACTACGGATTACGTCGCCGGCAATGAATCGCTGGCGGAACGATTCGCTCAGTGCGGAAGTCATTTTTGATTACCTGGGCACTCCGGTTTCCGGCAGCAGTGCGCGGTGGGCGGTTGTGCAGCGAGAAAGCAGTCGCTGCATCATTCGTGATCGTCACTTCGAAGGTACGTGCTGGGAAAAATTGCGTCAGGTCGGTTTCCGTCGTCGGCTGGGTGATCTCAAACAGTCGATCAATGTGGAGATCGCGCGGCGCGATCTGGGTCGGGCCGTACGTGAACTGGTCGATGGGGGCTGGGCAATCTTCGCGGATGGCAGCAAGGTCCGTCAGGCGGGCGGGATGCGGTTTCGAGTCACGTCGGATCTGGACTGGTTCGATGTTCATACAGACGTGGATTTCGAAGGTCGCGGAGTCTCCTTCCCGGAACTGCTGCGAGCCCTCGAACGCGGCGATTCGACCGTGCGTCTCGACGACGGGTCACTCGGCATACTCCCGGAAGAATGGCTGGAACAGATCGGCATGATTTCCGGTCTGGGTACGGCGACCGAAGACGGTCTGCGATTTTCTACGTCACAGGCGGCCTTACTGGATGCATTGCTGGCAACGCAGGACAACGTCGATATCGACGAAGGCTTCGAAGCGATGCGGGAACGATTCCGCAACTTCAGCGGCATGGAACAGGTCGAGGTTCCGTCGTCATTCCACGGTGAACTGCGAGGTTATCAGCGAGAAGGTCTGTCATGGATGAAGTTCCTGAGCGACTTCAATTTCGGAGGTTGCCTGGCGGATGACATGGGGCTGGGTAAGACCGTGCAGTTTCTGGCGACGCTGTTGCGTCGGCTGGAAGACAAGCCAGATGCACCACCGTCGCTTGTTGTGGTACCACGTTCGTTGATGTTCAACTGGGCGAGCGAATGTGCACGCTTTACTCCCAGCATCAAGGTGATGGAATACACGGGTCTGGAACGGGCAAATCTGCGAGCGGAGTTCAGCAGGCACAACCTGATTCTGACAACCTACGGCACCGTGAGACGCGATATTGCGGTGTTGAAAGACATTGACTTCGACTATGTCGTGCTCGACGAAGCTCAGACGATCAAGAATCCGTCGTCACAGATTGCGCGTTCGTCGCGGTTACTCAAGTCAAACTTCCGACTGGCGTTGAGCGGTACGCCGATTGAAAACAATGCTGGCGATCTCTGGTCGATCTTTGAATTCCTCAACCCCGGCATGCTGGGTCGCAGCACGGCGTTTCGATCGCACATTGCAGATCCCGACAGTCGTGAAGCGCGCGATATGGTGGCGAAGGGACTGCGTCCGTTTATTCTGCGTCGTACCAAGAAACAAGTGGCCGCAGAACTTCCGGATCGCCTGGAAGAAACCATCTACTGCGACATGGAAGACGAACAGCGTCGCTTGTACGACGAGTTGAGGATCCACTACCGCGATTCCCTGCTGGGGCTGGTTCAGGAACAGGGACTTGCGCGATCGAAGATGCATGTACTGGAAGCACTGCTTCGTCTTCGCCAGGCAGCCTGCCATCCGGCATTGCTCAAGCGCGGCGACGAGCAGGAACTTTATGCAAAGCTGGATTTCCTGATCCCGCACCTGCAGGAGCTGATCTCCGAGGGCCACAAAGCGCTCGTGTTTTCGCAGTTCACGAGCATGCTCAGCATTGTGCGTGATCATCTTGATAAGCAAGGTATCACGTACGAATATCTCGACGGAAAAACTCGCGACCGTAAGGCGCGCGTCGAACACTTCCAGGAAGACAAGGATTGTCAGGTGTTCCTGATCAGCCTGAAAGCGGGTGGTCTGGGTCTGAACCTGACATCCGCCGACTACGTGTTCCTGCTCGATCCGTGGTGGAATCCTGCCGTCGAGGCCCAGGCGATTGACCGGGCTCACCGCGTGGGACAAACACGCACGGTCTTTGCCTATCGTCTGATCTGTCGCGATACGGTTGAAGAAAAGATCGCCGAACTGCAGAAGAAAAAACGATCTCTGGCGGATGCGATTCTGGCGGGCGACGACTCCGGCAGCG
>JANOUN010000787.1:0-1878 GCA_031416875.1 Planctomycetota bacterium
TCTGTGACTATAACCATATTGCCCCCCAATCATCAGGACTTACCAAAACCGCCCGGGGTTGCACATACAGACATGCATTCCCGAGACTCCAATCTAACACATCACACTTCTAAAGCGAATCCAGCAAAGCGGATCGGCGCCCAGTGGCTGAACCGAATGGCTTTGCTTCATCCCGCGCACGTGCTTCATTGACGGTCATCGATCGCCCGCCGAGCGAATTGCCGTTCAGCCGTGCTATTGCTTCTTCAGCGTCTTCCATACCTGGCATGTTCACAAATGCAAACCCGCGAGGGGAACCAGACGCACGCTCGGTCATTACGCGCACTGTTGTCACGCGACCATAACGTTCAAACACATTTCGCACCTCAGACTCCGTGGTCTGGAAGGAAAGGTTACCAACAAAAATCGTAGTCATTCCATACTTCTTGCCCAGTGTGGGCATTACGACAAGTCAGCGTTGGTCGCAACAGATTGCAACCGCACTTCGGGCTCCACACACGTGAAAAGCCGAACCGGAACACTCCGGAGAAACGCCGCGCAGACGGCGACTGACTTGCAGCGATGTCATTCGAGCCGCACATTTCGTCGGCTGTCATGCTGCGTATAAGGTCTTCATTGCGAATGACCGGCAAAGCAAAATATTCTGACTGTTATCCAGAGTTCCGTAAGCCAGTCATCGGTGATCGCTGTAACAGACAGTGTCACTCGGGAGGCTCTGAACGTCAGACAACTGACCAATTCAAGGGCGTTATTCTAAACACACCCAACAGGCAGAATGAAAATCAAACCTGAGCACAGAATAATCAGCTCAGCAGTTCGACAAACACAGTATAGGTATTATCGACGAATATTGTGAGCAGAATCTCCAAATACTTCTGTCATACTTCTGTCACATGTCGCAACAACCGTCTCAGACAGTGTTTACGACTCCCATGCCTGGCTCAGATCCCGAGGGCGCACCAGTTGAACCTGTTGTACCGGTCGATGACCACAGCTCAGATGGGCACTTCCCTGCAGCCCAGTGGAGAATGCCACTGTCGCGGAATGATGATTTTTGCATTACGATACAGGTCATTTGCCAAACTCCTGACTGGTGATCATCAATGACTACGATCAATCGACGACAAAAACTGGAATCTATGCTGGCCGCGTCTCCAGATGACCAGATGCTGCGTTACATGCTGGCGATGGAACTGGACAAGGAATCCGAACACGAGCGCAGCCTGCAGCTTTTTCGCAGTTTGATGAGCGACGAGCCACCCTACGTTCCGGCATTCCTCATGGCCGGTCAGTTGTTCGCCAGACTGGAACGCACGGACGACGCCCGCGCAACATACCAGGCCGGCATCACCGAAGCGAAAAAGCAAAAGAACGAACACGCTGCTGGTGAGATGACAGGTTTTTTGCAGGCTCTGAATTAGTGGTCTTGCCACGGTGCCCTGCTGAAATTTCAGAATTCCAACCGAAAACCTGGCGGATTCCTGAACGCCTCTGTCATTGACAGGGGGTTCAAAGGAAACACATTCCCCTGGGTTTTCAAATCGAGGATCAAACCGATGAGCCCGATTTCGCTCCGATGCCGACACGTCATGGCAAGCCTGGCTGCTGGCTTTTTGACAACCCGGCTGCTTTTCGCCACCGATTACTTCGTCACAATTGGCGGCGGCTATGATCCGTCCGGGAATCAGGCGTCTCTCGAAGCGAACATTCTCTTCTTTCAAACCGTCCTGGAAGAAAAGCATCGCGGTGAACGTGTCCATGAAGTGTACTTTTCCGATGGCTCGGAGAAGACTGCCGACGTGCAGATCCTTAGTCCCCGGATGCCAGCAAAATTGCCGGCAACGGATCTGATCGCGTCTCTTCACCGACGCGGTCGAG
>JANOUN010000788.1:0-2133 GCA_031416875.1 Planctomycetota bacterium
GCTAAGGATTACTTTGACAAGTTGACGTTAATACGCCCGGATCTCTCCGCCATTGAAATTGTCGACGGAGACGGCCAGCCGGGGATGCTGGCCACCGAAATCACAGGAATGGGTTTTCAGCGGCAGCGATGGATGCGTTACGAAATTGAGAGCTACCTGTTCCATCCGACAGCTCTCGAACGATTTGTCCGGGAGCAGGCTGGAGGAAACAGTGCCGAACATGTGGAAGCACTCCGAAAACATCTTGAGGACAATTACCCGCGTGCGTTCATCGAGAGCCCGCTTTCCAATGCCCAGTTTCTGATTGGAACAAAGGCTCGGGTCCACTTGATTCCACCGGCATTGGAAGCTGCCGGAATCTACATGCCATACACTCGTTATCATGAAATTGCGGCATTGATGAAACCCGATGAGATTCATCCGGAGGTAGTTGCCATGCTGGATGCCATTCAAAAAGCCCTGCGACTATGAGCCGTTACGAAGTTCCGGAACCGATCATCAATTCTCCCTTTGACGAGCCGACGTCGTACTGGCACATCGTCGAGGGTGAGCAGCCGGTCCGCCGTGACGGTCGACGTCCGGCGATGTACTTCTATCGCGATCCAAAGCGACAACCGGATCCGACGGGTCGCGATGATGGCAGCATCCAGATCGAACTGAAGATGGTGAATCGGATTCGCCAGCGAGTGGCGGAATGGCGAAGTCAGGGCTATCCGGGTGTTACTCGCACGACAGAAGAACTGCTGCGATGGTGGCGACGGGACGGTCGTCGGCAGCGATTGTTCTTTACTCAGCTGGAAGCGGCAGAAACGATCATCTTTCTGAATGAGGCTCGGGCCGATTTTCGTCAGGGGATTTCTATTCCGCGAGACGAGCCCAGCGCAGATCGACAAGCCGAAGGGTACGCCGGGTTTTTGCGATATGCCTGCAAGATGGCGACGGGCGCAGGCAAGACGACCGTGATGGGAATGCTGGCCGCGTGGAGCATCCTGAACAAAATCAACGATCGCAGTGATGCTCGGTTTTCTGATGTAGCACTCGTCGTTTGTCCGAACGTGACGATTCGCAATCGCCTGAGTGAGCTGAATCCTCAGGCTGGTGAAGCCAGCATTTATCGTACTCGGGATCTTGTGCCCTCGCATCTGATGCCGGATCTGACTCAGGGCAAAGTGCTGGTGATGAACTGGCATGTCTTCGAACCCCGTGCCATTCAGACTGGTGGAGATACGGCTCGCGTCGTGAAGGCCGGCGTAGCGGTTCGTATTGCTGAAACGATCACGATCGGCCCGAAGAATACGACGGCACGCGGAACTCGCTACTTGACTCTGGATGATTACCAGCGACAAGTGGCCTGTGGGCTGCTGGATGTGATCTCTGAAGAGCGTGATTCATCCGGAACGGTGAAAAAGGTCAAAGTGGAATCCACGAAATATGTGGAGAGCGAGACGTCGCTGGTGAATCGCGTTCTGGGACGGGAGATCGGCGGAAAAAAGAACATCCTGGTGTTCAATGATGAGGCTCATCATGCATACCGCATCCGACGCGATGAACCAGATGAAGACGAGGACGAAGATGCGGACGATTTCTTCAAAGAAGCGACTGTGTGGATTGATGGGCTGGATCGTGTTCACAAGCTGCGTCGAATCAACTTCTGCGTCGATCTGTCAGCGACCCCGTATTTTCTGGGCCGAGTCGGGCAGGAAACCGGTCGTCCGTTTCCCTGGGTTGTTTCAGACTTTGGGTTGATAGATGCCATTGAGTCGGGCCTCGTGAAGATTCCGCAGCTGGCCGTGCGGGATTCAACGGGAGCCGATATCCCAGGCTACTTCAATATCTGGAACTGGATTCTGCCGCGACTCAGCAGTGCAGAACGCGGTGGAACACGTTCCGATCCAAAACCTGAAGCGATTCTTAAGTATGCCCATCATCCGATTGCGATGCTCGGCGGTCTGTGGGAGCAGCGGAGAAAGGAACTGGCAGAAAGTGACGACAAACGCCCTCCTGTGTTCATCCTTGTCTGTAAGAACACGAAGCTGGCAAAGGTTCTCTACGACTGGCTGGCGGATGATGTGCGGCCCGTTGGCATTCCCCCGTCGAAGCTCGAAGGGTTTCGAAATCGCGACGGAGTGATGC
>JANOUN010000789.1:0-1876 GCA_031416875.1 Planctomycetota bacterium
AAAGAAGCCTGCGGCAGACAATCTGAAAGCTGCAACAAAAGCTGACGACGCGCCTCCCAAAGGAGCCGCCGCTGACAAGGACGGCTGGAAATCGCTCTTCAACGGCAAAGATCTGGAAGGCTGGAAAGTCACCAACTTCGGCGGCGAAGGCGAAGTCTACCTCGAGGAAGGAGCCGTTGTGATTTCGCAGGGATCAGACCTGTCGGGAATTCACACGGAACAGGAACTGCCAAAATCCAACTACGAAGTGCAGTTTGAAGCTCAGCGGGCAGCGGGTAGCGACTTCTTTGTGGGTCTCACATTTCCGGTCAAGGACAGCTATTGTTCACTCATTGTCGGTGGCTGGGGAGGCGGCGTTTGCGGGCTGTCAAGTTTAAGCGGCATGGATGCGTCCGAGAACGAGACCACCAGCTACGGTGACTTCAAAAAAGGCCAGTGGTACAAGATTCGGCTGGTCGTCACCGACGACCACATCAGCGCATGGATAGACGACAAACAGATCGTCGATGTCGATACCACCGGCCAGCGAATCAGCACGCGCTTTGAAGTCGATCGCTCCAAACCGTTCGGATTCGCCACATGGCAAACCACCGCGAAACTCCGCAACGTCAAGCTGCGACCGCTGCCAAAGTCGGAAGAGAAACCGGCTGAGAAAGATGCAGTGAAGTAACGGAGGATCGACACGTACGGCGCATTATCATTCGCTTGTCCTCCATTCGTTTGTCGAATTACGTCGTGTCCTTCGCCGGGGAACCTTGACATTCCCATGCACAGCCCGGAGTCGTGGTGCTTTTCCGGTGGCTTGAGGATGACAAGCGAATGATGGACAAGCGAATGAAGTCAGTAATCAACAACAGCTACTTCGCAAACAGTGCATCCACAAAGCCGTCCGGGTCGAAGAGTTCGAGGTCGTCGATCTGCTCGCCGACACCGATATACTTCACAGGGAATCCCATTTCCTGCCGGATGGCGATCACCACGCCGCCGCGGGCTGTGCCGTCGAGCTTGGCCAGAATGAGTCCTGTGCAGCCGATGGCCTGTGAGAAACTCTTGGCCTGGCTGAGTCCATTCTGGCCTGTTGTGGCATCCAGCACCAAGAGGCTTTCGTGCGGTGCATCGGGGATGATCTTCCGCATCACGCGGCGAATTTTTTCGAGTTCGTCCATCAGATTTTTCTGAGTCTGCAGGCGACCGGCCGTATCCATGATCAGATAGTCGGCTCCAATTTCCACTGCTTTCTGCACGCCGTCGTAAGCGACAGCTGCCGGATCGGAATTGCTTTCTTTGCGGACAATCGTGCAGCCAAGGCGGTCGCTCCACAACGTGAGTTGCTCCACCGCAGCCGCGCGGAACGTATCGCCGGCAGCGAGAACGACTTTGTTGCCGTTCTTCTGCAGCAGGTTGGCCAGCTTGGCAATCGAGGTCGTCTTGCCAACCCCGTTCACGCCAGCGACCAGAATGACGGTCGGCCCGGATGCCACCTTTGCCAGCGGTGAAAGTGGATTGTTCAGGTCCCAGCGAACAGCATCGTGGCCCTTAAGCAGTTCGACCATTTCGTCGTGAATCGTCTTCCAGACGGCATCCACATCAATCGTGCGACCGCCATGATCGGTTCGGATGCGCTCCACGATCTGGCTGGCAGCCTTCACACCCATATCCGTGCGGATCATGCGGGCTTCGAAATCCTCCAGCAGTTTGTCATCCAGAATCTGCCCGGCCCTGAACAGGTCCCGAACATCGGTCCGCAGAATCTGCTTTGTTTTTTGAAGTCCGCGTTTAAGTTTGTCGAACAATCCCATGATCAGTCTGCAACCATCCGTCAGCGTTTGAAAAAAGTCCCGTCGCTGCGGAAAGGATAACGGTCTTTGCTTCAACG
>JANOUN010000790.1:0-7120 GCA_031416875.1 Planctomycetota bacterium
TGACGCCCGTGGCCCATCTTGAAGCCACGCAGTTCGGCTGCCGCCCGAAATCCTTCAGGGAACTCCGCGGAGTAGATCATCGTGTCGAACAATTTCACCAGGTCATACTGCACCGCACGCGCCGCATCGATTTGATAGGATTTCGTGAGATCATACAGTTTGCGAGTCAGTTCCGGGACAACTCCGGAACTGGCATTTGTTCCGCCGTCGCAGCCAATCAGCAGCATGGGCATCAGCGCTGCGTCCCAGCCGGTGAAAAATGCGAAGTCAGGCCGGTTGGGCTTCACTGCCTGAATCATGCGAATCATGTGCGGGATTTCTCCAGACGAATCTTTGATCGCGACGATGCGTTCGCATTCTTCCGACAGCCGCTGAATGGTGGGGACGTCGATCGGGCTGGCGAACATCGGGATATTGTACAGAGTCACGTCGATCGGCGTGTTGCGTCCGATCTCTTTGAAGTAGGCATAGACCGACGCGGGGCTCAGCTTGTAATAAAACGGGGCGACAATTGCGACCGCTCGAATTCCCAGCGAGGCGTAGTATTCGCAGGCCTTGATTGTTTCTTTCACGTTCGCTTCCGCCGCACCGGCGAGAATAGGTACACGTCCGCGAACCTGATCGGCCAGAATCGCAACGATGCGCCGGCGTTCTTCCGGAGTGAAACGCGTGAACTCCCCGGTCGATCCGTTTGGATACAGCCCGTGCACACCGCGTTCGATGAGCCAATCGGCATATCTTCGCAGCTCGGGCTCATTGATCCCCCCGTCAGCTGTGTACGGGATCAGGTTCGGGGTGAAAATACCCTGGAGACGGGCTTGAGCCATGATTCAGGACTTTCGAGGCAGGAGCTTCGTGAGTTTTGAGCGGTCAGTTCAGCAAGGGATGTTCGCGACGAGTGATAGCATGGGTCAAGTGTGAAATCCATCCCGCTCTGCATCGCTCGCGGTTGGGAAGGAATCGCAGACCGAATGGCGGATATCCCGTACCAGCCTTTCCACGCCCTGCAGGCAAAGCGGGAACTGCAATGCCTGATTTGATTCAGAAAATGTCTTCAGAAATTCCAGCAAGAATGCTCGCAGTTCTTCAGTCCGCAACATTACGTCATCCCCAGTGATTTCATTGCCGCAGTCATCGGATCGGAAAAGAACACCGGATCAACGCGTTCCACGATGTCGCCGGATACTTCGAGAAAGTTGCGTTTGTTTTCCAGTGGAATCAGTGCCTTGCGTGCGCCGTTGTCCATGCCGACCTGGAGTGGTTCGGCCAGAGATCGGAGCGGCTTGATGTTCCCCTGAATGCTCAAGTCGCCAAGGATGACGAGTCCGGCCTGAACGGACTGTTTCTTGAGCGCCGAATAGATGGCGACGACCAGAGCGATGCCCGCTTCGCAGGGAACATGGTTGCTCAGGAGATCGATCGCTTCTACATGGAAATCAGTCGTGTCCATCTGATGGCCGACACCCATCTTGACCTTCTGCCCCATCAGATAGGCAAAGGCACGGTTGATTGATTCTCGCATTAAGCCATCAACGCCACCGGCAATTTTCAGTTTACCAGTGCCGGGTGAACAGCCAACTTCAAGACGGTAAAGGCCCACTTTGCCCTGATCATCCACTGAAGATGTGTAAACGGATCCGGGTGCGAGCGGATCAATCGCAATCATATCCCGGCCACCCTGCTCAGGAACGCCGCCGAACCGCTCTTCTCGAGTTTCATTATCGATGAGAGAGAAGGAGGTTTGATGGAACTCGAACGACCCCATCTTCTTGAGTTGCTCCTTGACTCTGCGTCGGCCTTCAAGAGCCAGCTCGACCAGTTCCGCCAACTCATCCTTCGAAACTTCACCGTTCGGGTAAATCAATTTGATCAGCCCTGAAACTGTTTTTCTGACGGCTTTGACATCACGAGATTTCAGGTGCGATCCCAGCGAAAAATGACGATCGAGGACTTCGGTGAAAGTGTGCTTCCTGAGTTCCCGCAGTGCCTCAGCCAAATAGTCCACAACGAATCCATAATGATTCGTGAAGAAATCTACCTTCATCTTCGGCATCTCCCAGCCGGGGATATAGAAGTGGATGCGATCGAGAAACGCCATGTCCTCCCGGATGACTTCGGGCATCGGCATGAAAAGGTGCGACGACCGCACCATCACTTCGACCGGCTGGTTTGTGTTTCCAAACATGGCGATAGAAGCCATGCCTGACAGTGAGTCTTTTCCGCGGGCGAACGTCCCGGATTCGCAGTAGGTCTTAAGCGTCGTTACGACCTCTTTGGGCATCTTCTGAAGGTCGCCCACTTCATCAAAGCCGATGGCATCCCAGATGCCAACCAAACCCATTTTGCTGCTGGCCATATTGAAAAACAGATTGGCCACGGTCGTGGGCCCTGTGAGCAAGATCGTGTACGGAGACAACTCCTGATATCCGTAGCTCTTCCCGGTTTCTCGCGGCCCCAGTTCGACCAGGTTATAGTTGGACTCGGTCAGCGGAATCAGTCGCACGAGGTAGTGCAGCTTCTGACGGCGATTAAAGTGCGACGGTTCCAGACCGATCGTTCGCAACAGCAGATCAATCCATTCATCGGTCGTGAATTCCCTGCGGCACGCCGAGTACTCGTCGAGGTCGAAGGTCGCCAGTTGAATCGGCTTGAGGCTCTCAATCCAGAAAGGGCTTTTCTTCCCCTTTGCCTCCTCATCGTACTGGTGTTTGATGTCTATCTGTGCCCAGACCCCGCCCATCAGCAAACGATCGAATTGCCGCAGGTAATGTTCCGGGATGTGGACGTACTTATGTCCGAAGTTTTTCAGTTCGGCCCAGTGTTTATCTTCATCTGAGACGTATCGCACCTGGACCTTATCAATGAGCGTATGCTTCCCTTTGTCCTTCACCATCGACTGGGATTTGTTGGCTTCGTCCGATCGAACGAAGTTTGCCGAAATGGTGTTGTTGACAACCTTCAGCCCGGCCTCAATGGCTGCGACATCGTCTGTGGCACAATATTTTCCCAACAGATACTCAAGCACGAAGACAGGGACACTGGCCCCAACCTTTACCTTGCGGACCAAATCCTTGCGGACCACTTTACCCGCAAAAACAGATGCCGCTTTCTTATCCAGTTCAGGCATGATTCATCCTTACATTGAAATGGCGACATCGACCGTCACTGGTGCCGCAAGCTCTGCTCCCGTTGTGGCATCAACCAGGTAGATTCCCACTGGTTTGTTGGAAATCTCTTCGGACAACATGACCGTCACCGTATTTGTTTCTATTCGTTTTGAGTCGGTCTCAGAAATCTTCAACTTTATCTCGCCGGTCGCGTCCTCGAATCCATACGAGGCGCTCACCGGCTTTGACACGGATTTCTTGTTGGCTCGCAGTTCGATCCGAACTTTGGGTGGCTCAAATCCAAACAACGACGCCCCACTCTGAGTCCCCGCAATCTGCACGGAAATGAACCTTGTCGTCAATTTGGCCGTGCCAGGGGTCAGCGTCCACTGGACGCTGCTTGTTGGAGCGGAGAGTTGCTTCGTCGAGTGCATCACGACAACGGGAACGATCAATTCCTGGAGAGACAGGCCCCCATGGAAATAGAGCAGATTTCCTCCCGCAGCTTTGAAAATGGCGAAACGCCAGGGCGTCGCAAGATCAAAGTCACTCTCAACACCCAACGCCTTCAACGGAGCCCGCATGTAAGCATCGCCAGCAGTTCCGCCTTCGCCGACCCAAACTCGTCGGTGCAAATCTGCCGTGCTCCCACCGGGGGCGTCAATTTTCATGTCTTCACCAATTTCATCGGCGAAGAGATATCCATGATCAGCCACAAGGACGATCGTCTTGATTCCGTGGTCGTTCAGGATTCGAACAGCCCGTCTCAGATGGTTCAGAACACTATCCATCTGGATCCGAGCCATTTTGGTGTCACTCTCACCCAGTTCGTCAATCTCCTGCGAGGTAATCAGGATCAATTGAGCGTTCTGAATTCCGTCCTTCACTTTTTTCGACGGCTTTGGGAGCAGGTCGTCCAGCTTCGCATCAAAGACCGACACACCAGCGTGCTCTTTCAGGAATGCCACACGATCTTTGCGATCCTTGATGACCTTTCCGCCGATCTCCAGCCCCAGCTTGCCATTCCCGACGGAAACGACCTTGGATGACTCGTGGGCTTTTGGCAGCAACGCAGCCATACCGATCTCGGTAATCGTTGGCATGGTGGCGATCGCGGGCTGAAGTTCCAGTTCGAAATCATCTGCCAGCAGCCGAGACAACTCACGAGCCATCTCGAATCGCAGGGCATCCACCCAAACGTACGCCACTTTGCCTTCACTGAGATGCGGCTTCACCTGTTTTTCAAAGACATCCCGTTGCCGCAGCAAGCCTTTGATCGGATGTTTGGCTTTCTGTAAGGCGACCGGCAGAAACAAACTTACCTGCCGCGAGTGCGCAGCGGGCGTATAATGATGTCATATTTTCCGAGTGATTCGGATCGTTCGAGTCGTTTGTTGAGTTCCTTCATTTCGTTTTTTGGAACGATTACTCCGATGGGATATTCGCCTTCCATCTGGAGGACGTTCGGGTGCCGGCCTTTCCACTTCATCCGTAAGGCACAGGCTTCCACGATTCCCCAGCACTTCAGCAAAACGCCGTTCCACTTCTGCTGCAGAGATGACCAGCAGCGTTCGATCGGATTGTACTTGCTGTGATACGGAGGATAGTACAACAAGTGGATTTCCAGACCGGACCAGTCCGCGAACTCGATCATGCGTTTCAGAAACTGCGTTCGCGTTCCGGAGTTCTTCGGCCCGTTGTCCAGATAGATCGCCAGACGCCGCACTTTCGGAAACTTACTTCGCACGCTCGTCCACCAGGCTCGCAAACAGTCGCCCCAGAAGTCACTTGTTTCGTGATGCCCAAACAGCAGCGTCAGTGCTCCGGTGACCAGGATCAGAACGCCAAATGGAACCAGCTTTTCTTTCGCCGGAGGATCATGATCCCAGGCTTTGGCGACTTGGCCGTCGCTGTCGGTTCGTGTTTTCCCCCCCCCAATGAGTATTCGCCCAAACTGACTTTCGCTTTCGTATCCACAGAGATTTCCAGGGTCGCGGGATCGTCCCCGTATTTCTTCCGAGCCGCTTTGACGTTCTCGAAGATCGCGTCTGTGTCTTCCGTCTTTTTCAGCGGCTTGCCTTTTTGAATTCGCTTGAGTCGATAATTCATCCGGTTCAAAATGTCGCGGATCGTTCGTTCGCTCGGCAACTGAGTTTTCTTGTAGCCCTTCGCCAACAGCGTTTCTCGAACCTCGGCAGCGGAAAGATTGGTGTACTGGCGAGACGACTTCAGCTCCGGATCACAGTGCGTATGAGGTTCCACAATCAGTCGAATGTCAATCGCCAGTTGTGGATTCTTTTCCTCACTGCAGGGGCGACCGCGTCGGCTGCCGGAGTCCTCTGTGAGTTCCGGCGTGTTGCTCCTGAGTTCCCGCAACCCCTTGGCGACCGTTTCTCGTCCCCATCCAAATCTGACTTCGGTCTTGCGAGGACTTTCATCACAAAGCGAGCGGCAGACCTGCCCCAGAAACACTCGCCGCCTGTAACCCTTCAACTCGCGAGCAGCCGTCAGAAGTAACTCATCTGCCGCACGATTTTCCGCCACACCATCCATGGTGTTTGCCTCCGCTAATCCACGAAAAACATCTGCCTCCACAAGTATGACGATCGGCTTCCGTTACTAACATATCAGTTCACTGGTAAATTCTTTGCTGCCGGTCGCCTAAGTGGGTAATAAAAAATCTCGCCAATTCCGAGCCAACTTCGGTGTAGCGTTGTTCTGCCCTGGTAATGAGCTTGTCCAGCCCTTGATGATCGTTGCCGACAGCGAACTCAAAGTTGTACTTGCGGCTCTCCATGTGTCGGTGATGCATGTCCAGCAAACACCATGGCTCATCGCCAACTGCATACGCTTTGATGATCTCGGGAACCGTGGTCGGGGCATTTTTGATCGCCTTTTCGACACGGTTGGCTTCGAGCAGGACTTCCGCGGCCGAACAGATAATCGCCCACCGAGCCTGAATCGACGGCATCACGTCTGCCCAGAAACTGGACATGCGACTGGAAGCGATTTTCAGCAATTCCGGGGTGGATTTGTTTGCCATCTCCGCTTCAACAAGCGCCAGCAGTTGGTGTTCGACACCGAGAAATGTCTCGCATCGCGTCAGCGCCTTTTGGATTTCATCTGCAACGTCATTCCTGGACTCGCCGACCGTTTGTTCTCCATGCTCCGCGTTAGTCGGCTTGCCACTTGCACCAGCGAACTTACTGGCCGTGTTTGCCCAATGTCCGCTGATAACTGGAAATTCCTGTTCAACCTTGTTCGCCAAAGCCACATAACTGTCTCGCACGTCGCGGCTATTTCGCCACGTGCGAGCCAGTCGCACGCAGGCATCAATCCCTCCAGTGCTGCTGGCCACGGGAACTGAGGAAAGCGATTGCGGTGCCTGTTTCTGAACTGCAGCAACAAGATCCGTGAGCAGAACATGTCGTCCCAGTTGAATTCGCCACTGTGAAAGTGTTTCTTTCTCCGGCAACTTGATATCGAAGCTGGCTTGCAGCAGATGACGGAGTTCCTTGTGCGAATCCTTCCGGCTGACTTCTTCATCATGTCCTTCACTGTGCAGGAAGGCGAGGGCAACCTCTTGAGGGTTGGCCGAGCCGAAGATGAGCTTCAACACGCCGGTCGAGATATCCACACCCTGTTCCGCCAGGGAATTCAAATCGGCAAGTGATAGTTTGCCCGCCTCCACCTGCCGTTCGATCTCGGCCACCTGATCCTCACCCAGAATGGGCTTGAGTGCGTTTCGGGCCACGACCGACAGTCGAGTATTGCAGGCCGGGGGTTGCTGGCGGGGTTGCATGATGATCCCGGCAGAATCGAGTTCAATCAAGGCACTGTGGGTCTCCGTCCGATCAAGCGGCACATACACGACCAGCCGAGGCGGCTGAGCGTCATTGAGCAGATGGTCAATGGCGCGCCGAAGTTTGAAGAAGCTGCCGTCGTACCGGATCACAGTCGTATTCGGCAGAGAAATCTCGGCAACGACCGCGACATAGGTACGCTCAGGGTCG
>JANOUN010000791.1:0-3296 GCA_031416875.1 Planctomycetota bacterium
CATCGCCAGCGTCCTCATCGGTCGTGTCTGCATCAACTGAACACTGAACACTGCCAACTGAAAACTTCACCTGCACTTCGCAACATCGCTTCTGAGCCGACGTAAAATCACTCTCTTCAATCGTCTCGGCCAATGCCGCCCGAATCGGATTCAGATCCACATACGCCGCACACGCCAGAATTGCCGTTTCATCCAGCAATCGAACTGCTCGATATCGCGCCTGCCAGAATTTTCCGATCTCGCCGTCTTCCTTATTGGCACGTTGAGCAATGTTCTGGCTTAACAACCGCATCCACCATGAAATATCGCTCAGCCGACTGCGGATCACTTTCAGCTTCGCCTTGTCCTTGCGAACGTGGTTCAGTTCGAACTCCGACGGGACTTCGGGCTTGCCGTGTTTGTCGCGTCGCTCAGGACAAAGCATCAGCCACCGCCGAGCCACCTCGGAATCATCCCACTCCGCCACAACATCCGGTCAGCTTTTGAAATGGGGTCAGGAGTCAATAGTGCGCAGCACCCTCCGGGCCATTTGGCTATTGACTCCTGACCCCATTTCAAAAGCCCTGATGAATCAACTGGTCATCGAGCCACACCTTACGATGGTCAAAGTTTTTCCCGCTGAACAGATCATCCCCCAGCAGAAAACAACGGCGCACCGTGCGATTCATGACATGCACAATCGCAATCTCATCCGCCGCAAACACTTCCACACGCGCCAATCGTGCCATGACCAGCCACCTTTCCACAGCAAATCCACGAATCCCAAAACTCAATCTCCCGCTCATATTACCGATTCAAGCCAAACCGTCAAGTATAATGCTGTGTCCCCGTTGTCATACCCTCCGTTGTCATACCCGTTGTCATAAATACCCATCCGAGCGGGAGCATCAGTTGCGACCAATCGTCGATTTCCTGGGTGGCATTGCTACGATTTGTGACGAACCACACTCTGCGATCTTTACGATTTCAAATCTTCGGAATACCTGCCATGAGATTTCCCTCCAGCGAAACTGCCTGAAAGCAACACGCAGCAAGGCGAAGGTTTGTCACAGTCCTGTGATGACTTTCGCCAACATCAGGACTGCCATCAGTTCAACGTAACACTGAGCTCGATTCTGAGGTCAATTCTGTACCGAATTCTGTACCATACAAAAATTGGACTCTTGCTTTTGAGCGAAAGCTCAGTTTTTTCATCTGTCAATAACGCCCCACGTTTTGACAAAAAGGCCCGTTGGGCCTGAGAGGTGATTTCGGGGCATTTTCCATGGTCCGCTGCGCCAGACTATATGAACGCGTGGTCCTTTGTGCCGTTACAATTGCTGCGCAATAACGGTCTGTATCACAGGAGAGAGGGATGGAAATTCTGCGGGAACTATTAGGGCGATGTGAGCCACAGGGGTGCGTCGAGTTTATCGGAATCGCACAGGCGAGTCGCGGATCGATTCAGAAACAGGCGAGCGTCCGGATTGTGATCGGAGGCATTGAGGGCGATCATCACTGCCGCCCGGCTGGGAACTCAAAGCGGCAGGTGACTCTGATACAGGCCGAACACTTACCGGTCGTTGCGGCATTGCTGGGCGTTTCGTCGCTTGATCCCACTTTGCTGCGTCGAAATATCGTTTTGTCGGGAATCAACCTTGCAGCGTTGAAATATCAGACATTCCAAATCGGTACAGCCGTTTTGCGTGGAACGGGAAACTGCCCACCGTGTTCCAGAATGGAGGAAAACCTGGGCACCGGAGGCTATGCCGCGATGCTGAACCACGGAGGAATTACAGCAGTCGTTGAGTCGGAGGGTATTGTAACAGTTGGAGATACGGTTGCAGCGCTGGGCGTACATGCCGATGAAATCAAGGCATGAGTTTTCACGTTCCGACTCAATTTCAATATAATCGTTGGATTTCGTGGGGCAATTCGTCCAGTGACTGCTGTGAATTGCGCTCGCTGACGCTGAATCAGTGACGTAATTATTGCAACGGGTGGCGAATTCAGGGAAGAAGATTGATTTTCAGGGCAGAACCCCGAGAATTCGACATGTGGGGAGAATCGCAGTAGCCTGAACACTCCTGACTCAATGTGCCAAAGACGCTGAAAACGTAGCTGGCGTCGTGGCTTCATGTGTGAGGTGTCGTTTCCGGGGGATTCTCGATTGGTGAGTTTGCAGCGTGTATTGAATGACAAAGCAGGTGAAGCGATGTGGTTCGTGAAACTCATGCAACGAAGGCAGCGGAGAAGTGCCGCAATTCGTTCGTTTCGGTTGGAAGCCCCGGAAGTCCTTGAGCAACGTTTCCTGCTTAGCGCAGTCACGGTCCACCTGGGCGCTGATCATGACAATACGATTTATGACGTGTTGGCGGGAAATCTTTCCAATGGCGCAGGGCAGTACATCATTGCTGGCGGTGCGACAGGAATTGCTGCGGCACGACGTGGTCTGGTGTCGTTTGATGTTGCGTCTGCGGGGATCCCTATCGGTTCCACCATTCTCGATGTGGTGCTCAGCATGAATCTGGCAGAGACTACTGGAGGTTCGGCCTCGGTCAGCGTCCATAAATTAATGAAAGCCTGGAGCGAAGCCGGATCAGACGCGCCGGGCAATGAGTTCGACGGAGCGGCGGCCGAACAGTTTGACGCGACCTGGCTGTTTTCCATGTTTGACGGCACGTCATGGTCAAACGCGGGTGGCGATTTTTCAGGCTCCTCGGCGTCCGTTTCAGTCGATTCACTCGGCATCTATGAGTGGATTGGCGGTGGCTTGATTGGTGATGTGCAGGAATGGCTTGATGATCCGGGTCTGAATCATGGATGGCTGATTCATGGCAGCGAAGTGGACGGAAACGTGAAAGGCTTCGACAGTCGTGAGTCGGCGAATGCGGTGCTCAGACCGTCGCTGGAAATTACTTACGAAGAACCAGTGCTCCCATCGATCGTCGAAGGTCGCAAGTTTTTGGATCGCAATGCCGACGGTATTCATTTTTCGACTGCCGTCGCCAATCTGCAACTACAATACCATCAGGGAAAAAACTACTACAACGCCTTCGGGGGTCAGGAATACTGGTATCGGTCGCCGACTGACAATTCCTGGTACTTTGTTCGACCGTCGGGAAATCTGGTCCAATGGGACGGCCAGTCGCGAAGTCTCACGGGGCAAACCTTCGAATCGCTCGACCCGCGTGTCTGGTACACGCCATCCACCTTGATTTCTACCGGAGCAGCGTCAGCGGAGCCTTGGTTGAATGGGTTTACGTTTGAACTGGTGAATTCTGTCGGCACGGTGGTCGCGGCAACCACATCGCGAG
>JANOUN010000792.1:0-3543 GCA_031416875.1 Planctomycetota bacterium
GAAAACTGGCAGACTTCCTACGGAACGAATTGGACGGCCAGCAAAGGAAATAGCCGGGCGTCCGGCTGGAATGACTCTGACTCCAGAAATGTTTCCCGCCAATTCAATGCACCGCTGCGGGACTACACAATCGGCACCGGACGGTCGAACGGCCACAGCGGCAGCAATGCGCAGACTCAGACAAACGGCCAAGGCGGAAGTGAAGGCTCTGGCGAGGGCGGCAGCAAATCCGTCTCGACCAGCCGCAGTGTCGGCCAATCGCATCTTCCTGTGTATGACGAATTCCAGGAATTGTCGCGGAAATCGTACTACACGTTCGAAGAGCAAAGAGCGTTGTGGGCGCAACAGATTCGGTTACTGAAGACCGGTCAGGCTCTCATCAAGATCGTCAACGATCCGAATCTTTATCGGATCAATGTGGAACGCCACGCCCCTGGTTACCTCGCATCGGAGATTAAACTTCTGATTCGGCGGTCTCCAGCGACACTGGAATCCGTGGAGCGCTTCATTGAGCAGAATTACCAGCAGGACTTCTTCGTCACGCCTGCCGCGATTGAACTTGAAACGCACGAACGACTGCAGCGGTTGCTGACCAATGTGATCTATATCCCTACGGCTCAGATGGCAGGGGCTGCTCAGGATAGAGTTCGCGTCGTGGAGAACCCACTGGCATGATCATCACCCCACGCGTAATCGCAATTCTTCGTGTTCTCCGACGTTACAAATTCGTAACGACGGCACAGATTCGCCGATGGTGTGTCCCGAGCGACAAGGATGGCTCCATCACCCGAGAGGTGCTTCGCAAGATGCTTGCGGTCGGTGTCGCTCGGCGTTTCCGCGCTGAAGTGGTCAATCCGCTCGTCACACCTGGGATGCCAATTTGGACGCCAACCGAGGCCGGCTGTTGTCTTCTCGCGACGAAAACGGACGATGCATCGCAAATCCTGGATGCGCTTCCGAACACGACCAACTGGACGCAATTCGCCCATTACGTCGCGGTCTCAGAATTGATCCACACCATCGACGAGGCATTCGCCAGCCAGACGTACGCGAAGCTCGGTGCCGTCTATTTCGAGCATGATGTGATTTCAGACGCAAAGTCGCCTGAGCAACACTTTCGTCTCTACACGGTGGTGAGCCAAAACGAATCGAAACGGACCGTCTGCGTTCCGGACTTCGCGTTCGAGGTGATCGTGAACCAGTTTCGCCGACTTTATCTTGGTGAACTCGAACGTGGAACAGACACGCCGAAGCGAGCCACCGCAAAAAAGGCTCCAGGATACGCCGGAATGCACAATCATTTCCGGAAGATTTGCCCGGATGCACAAGATTGGCGCGTTCTCTTCGTGTGGCCAAATGCGAGCATGCGGGACGCCGCCCGTCGAGCCGTGGATGCCGCGAAAACCGAAATGTGGCTGTTCGCGTCGCTGCCTGACATCACCGCATCATTCCTGCATGAGCCGGTGTTCTACACCGCCCTGGACGGGCCGAAGCCGTTTATCAAACCTCTGGTTACTCCGGCAACGACTCCGCTGCACGACAAGGCAACGGAGTGATCGCCGAAGGGATTCAAATCGATGGAAGTCCTTACCACATATGACAGTTCGCACGGGTGCCGGAGCTTGGCTCGCTGCGCTCGCCAACCCCCGGCCCTTTGTGTTCCTGTCCGGGTTGTGCTCGCGTTGCTCGCTTCTCGCCGCTGGTGGTGCGTTCCATACCACGATGCAGCGCAAAGGGCCGGGGCTACGCCCCAACACCCACCTCACTGCGTTCGGTCCCGGCCCGGGGCCGGGGGTGCGAACTGTCACGAACCAAGACCATCACATGCGACGACTCAGGGACGTCAACTGCGATGCTTGGCGTCGAAAGACGTCTACTTCTGTTCCCCAATCTTTATGCTGAAGAGGATCTTCAATTTGCTCGGCTTCCCTTTCGGAACTCCGGCGGTCACTCGTGGACTCCCATGCATTCGGACAGTGACGCGAAACGGTATTCGCGTTCGCTTGTTCCTATACGAATGTCGGGCCGGCCACGAGGGTTTCTGGTTCGTCGTCGATCAGGCGACAGACAAGAAAAACCATTGGCTGCAAATCACGACGATGCGCGATTTGCAGATGCAGGCGATCATCGACTCACTTCAGGAAGGACTCGACTCACTGAATCGCGGCTGGAAACAACTCCGGACCGTGAAACTGCGGGACAAGTCGTACTTCGTAGATGAGGAACTCATGCAGCTCCGCAATACGCAGAATCCGCATGACACTTTCGACTTGCGCGAGCAGGCATAGCACGGACGCCTGGGGTGTCGCCCCTGAAGACACCCCGGCCATTCATTCATTCTCTCGCGAGCGGCCGTTTTCCACCGACTTCGCGAACTTTCAATGGAGACATCACATGAGGACGAGCAGGAAATGAATTCATTCGACGCTGGATTTGAATCATGCGTTCGCTTCACCGAACACCACTTCACCACCTGCGACGGCTCAGGAACGTCAATCGTGGTGGTTGGTCCGCACCGCAAGGTGCTTTTATTCTGTTCCGAAACCCTATGCCCCATTGCTTCAACATCAGTACTTCGAGCGAGCCAAGAATTGTATCCGTCTCCATTGACGAATACGCACACGGCGGACTTGCCGTTCAACTCATGGACGTGTTGGACGGAGAACCTTACACGACAGTGTCGGTCTGTGTTCGAGGAGTTCGGCTGGCTGATGACGAGTTCATCTTCAAGACTTACTCCGAGAACGAAGGACTTTTTGAATCCATGCTCAAGGCCGGCATCGTCGAAGAGACGGGCCGGTCAGTCGAGCTCGCCTTTGGAGATCCACAACCGATTTGTCGTCTGATAAAGCGATGACATCAACATGAAGGATCATTGGGCCGCCGCTCCTGAAGACGGCCCAAAAACTCATTCTCTCGCGAGCGGCCTATCTCAACCGTCTTCGCGAACTTTACCGATTTTCAAGCGTCCACCTCAGCCGTTCGCCCGTCAGGGTGTCCGGACGGCTGGGTGGGTTTTTGGCGCACGGCCATTCCGTGCAGTTCCCTCTTTACTATATGGTCAAGAAGCACAAGGACGTGTCCGGTACGATGCCGGAGAATACTCCAGCAATGGAAAACGCCGCAACGACTGCAGCAACGGCTGCCAAGCGTCAGCCGATCAAGACGATCAGGATCGATGATTGTTCCGCGAGTATTTGGGCACGTGTTGCCGTGATCCGTGGACAGTCGACGACGTTTTACTCAGTGAGTTTTGAGCGTTCCTACAAGGATCGCGATGGCTCATACAAGTACACAAAGTCGTTCGATGCCGACAGTCTTGGGAATGTGGTCAATCTGTGCCAGCAGGCATCAGAGTCGATCCAGTCGCTTCAGCAGTAAGACTGCAATCGGGCGTGCCCTGACACGCCCGACCTTTCCGTCTGTTTTCGCCGTCGATCCTTCGGGAAAGAAATCGAAACAGAAAGAGACGCCCTCCTCTCTCTGAGCAAAGTGCCTGACTCTCGGCACTCTTCGCTCTCTTCTGGAGTCGCACGCCCGCGG
>JANOUN010000793.1:0-6666 GCA_031416875.1 Planctomycetota bacterium
GGCACAAGGTTGCTGCATTGAACGGCGATATCCCGCAGGCTCAGCGCGAACGAATTATCGAACATTTGAAATCCGGCAAGCTGGACATCATTGTGGCGACCGACGTTGCGGCTCGCGGACTGGACGTGCAGCGAATCAGCCATGTCTTTAACTACGATCTCCCAGGGGACAGCGAAGCCTATGTGCACCGCATCGGACGCACGGGCCGCGCTGGTCGCAGCGGAGAAGCCATTCTGTTTGTGCACCCCAAGTCTCAGCGAATGCTGAAGAGCCTTGAGTACGCTACACGGCAGAAGATTGAACCGATGGACCTCCCGACCAATCGTGCCATCAACAAGACACGCGTGTCGCAGTTTCATGCGAAGATTACAGAGAACATGACGCATCCGATGGCGGAATCGATGGGTTCGCTGATTGAACAGTACCGCCGCGAAAATCCGGAGACACCAGTCGAGCAAATCATGGCGGCGCTCGCGGTGATGTCCACTGGTGGCCAGTCGTTGCTGCTGAAGGAAGAATTCCGACAGGAAACATTCTTCGAATCTCGTGGTCGCCGTGACGACCGTGGCGACAGCATGCTGCACCGCGACGATCGAGGATCATCACGTGATCGTGGACCGCGAAACGATGACAACTTCCGCGACCGCAATGATCGCCCCAGGGCACCACGTCGCAATGATGCCGACAAGGAAACTTTCCGTATCGAAGTCGGACATTCGCATCAGGTTAAACCCGGCAATATCGTCGGAGCCATCGCCAACGAAGCTGGAATCGACAGTGCTCAGATCGGGCGGATTGAGATTTTCGACGACTTTAGTACAGTAGACCTTCCGCAGGGTATGCCGTCTGAGACCTTCTTCGCCTTGAAGAAAGTCTGGGTATCCGGTCGTCAGCTGCAGATTTCCAAGGCGGAAGGAAATCGAGAACAATCATTCGCACCTCGTGCAGGGAAATCAGGTGGTCGTCCTGACCGGCCGGATCGTCCCGGACGTCCTGATCGTAAGCCCCGCCGAGAAGGGGCGCGATCGTAACAAAGGCGAGCGGCAGGGCGTCAGCCCTCCGAGCTCGTTGTTTTCGACAAACAGATTTTGGAACGCAATTTATCTTGTCTTCGGAGGGCTGCCCCCCTGCCGCTCGCCGAGAAAAAGTCTCTGAGACTTGCCAGGAACGCACCGAGCTTGCACCATGCTGCCGCCACTTGTCTTTGAACCACTTCTGAAACGGATTCGCTGGGGAGGTCGGCGCTTAGGCAGTCATCTGCACAAACCCATCGGCGACGGCAATGACTACGCGGAAAGCTGGGAACTGGCAGACCACGGGAACGATCAAAGCCGTGTCCTTGCCGGGCCTTTGACGGGCATCACACTGCGACAACTCATGCGGTTACATCCGCATGAGTTGCTCGGCAAACACGCCGGGATCACGCAGTTTCCGCTGTTGCTCAAGTTTCTGGACGCGAACGACTGGTTGTCACTGCAGGTTCATCCCGACGATGCACAGGCTCGACAATTCGATCCGCATGAAAACGGCAAGACGGAAGCGTGGGTCATCCTCGACTCGCCACCGGAGAGTCGCATCTGCGCAGGACTGAAACCAGGCGTTGACGCCGCTGCGTTGCGGCAGGGATTGCGGACCGGCCAGATTGAAGAATTGCTGCATCTGATTGCGGTGAAGCCAGGTGATTGCCTGTTTATTCCCGCAGGAACCGTCCACGCTCTGGGCCCCGGAATTCTGCTGGCCGAAATTCAGCAGCAGAGCAATCTCACGTTCCGCCTGCATGACTGGGGCCGGGTTGACGCCAACGGGCAGCCTCGCGAAATACACGTCGAACAGTCGATCGAATGTACGAATTTCAATCGTGGTCCGGTATTGCCTGTCACTCCGATTCCTCTGTGCGACCAGACGCACGTCTTTGAAGAACTGATTCGGTGCCGTTACTTCGTTGTCCGCCGCCATCGCGCGCTGGAGCCGTTTGAAATTTCCATGTCCGATCAGTTTCGCATTTTCATGTTTCTCGAAGGCCGGGGCGAAGTCCGCACATCAGGTGGATCAGTGTCGGCAGGCATCGGCAGCACGGTGCTGATTCCGGCAGAATCCGATCGTGTCAGGATTACTCCAAAGGTACGTGTCCAGGTTCTGGAGATTCTTTGCCCATAGCCAGGCGAAGCAAGCCCGCACCGCCGACCGTCGGCGATACCAACGCGGCGGTCATGCACCACCCTGCCGCATTTCCTCCGCGTGGAAGTTAAATATCCGACGCTGCATTTCGGAAACTTTGGACCTGACATCACACTCACCACATTGCAACGATAGAAAATCGGTCTCAATTTCGACACACTACGACCGCGAGCCAGGTTAATTGATTATCGCAAAGAGGCAGAATGCATGAGTGTGAGTGCTACGGAGTTCTTGTCGTCGAAGGAACCCATTTCAGCGCATGGCGTGCTGGTGATGTATGGTCCAGAGCGATTTTTTCGGCCTGAGATTCTGCACTGCATACCAGGTGTGACGGGCGAAGATGCCGAATCGTCGATCACGCGGTTTAATGGTGAGCATGCAGAGATTCGAACGGTGATGACCGAACTTAGGACTGTGTCAATGTTCGGCGATCAGCGGATCGTGCTGATCGACGATGCTGACGATTTCGTGACTGCGAACCGACCGATACTGGAAAAGTACGTCGCGAGTCCGGCAAAGGGATCGCTGCTGATTCTCGACGTAAAGAGCTTGCCGAAGAATACCAAGCTGTTCAAACTCGTCGAACAGCACGGCGTGGCTGTGGAGTGTGCTGAACTGACCGGTGCCAATCTGCTCAAGTGGCTGCAGCGTGTGGCGAAGGATCAGTATGGTAAGTCACTGGATCGTGAGAATGCCGCGTTGATTGTGCAGTTGGCGGGTGATGGCCTGGGAATGCTGCTGCAGGAAGTGGCCAAACTGGCGTCACTGGTTGGCGATGTCGTTGAGATCACTCGAGAGGACATCACGAAGATTGTCGGCGGCTGGCGGACCGAAACCACATGGGTCATGCTCGATGCCGTGCGAGATGGGCACTCAGGGAAGGCTCTGGAGGCGCTCGATAAACTGATGCTCGCGGGAGAATCGCCGCAAAAAGTCCTCGGCGGCGTGACGTATACATTTCGCAAGCTGGCGGAAGCCACGGAACGCGCCCGAGCCGGAACTGCGCTGCGGGACGCGATTTCCGGGTCCGGAATCTTTCCAAATGCCATCGCGGCGAGCGAGGCCTATCTGCGACGAATCGGTTTTGAACGTGCCAGTCGCATCCTGCAATTGTTGATTGAAGCCGACACAGAGATGAAGGGCGGCAGTCGCGTTGATCCGAAGCTGCTGCTGGAACGACTGTTCGTCCGACTGGCGGGTGAGCCTGTTGTTTTGAGTGCCCCATGAGCGATTCGTTGTTCCGCCTGCGGAATGTGACACTTCCGGCGAGCGGGGGACGTCAGTCCCCTGATTGTGATTCTCGTGATTCACGAAGCGTCGCGAAGCACAATCAGGGGGTTAACACCCCCCGCTCGCCGGGCATGCGTCTCAATTCGATCACACTTGAAATTCCATCTGGCGTGACAGCTGTTGTGGGGCTTTCCGGAGCTGGCAAAACTACGCTGATCAACGTGCTGGCGGGATTTGAGACTGGTTTTTCCGGTGTCGTGACATGCAGCGTCTCGGTAACTGCGGCACATCGGCTTCCGTTGTTCTGGGTGCCCCAAAGTGGCGGGCTTTGGCCGCATCTGTCGGCGGAGCAGCATCTGGATGTGGTCGATGACAAAGCCGCACAAGACCAGAAAACTGGCTTCGAATCAGCGAGGTTCTCAAAAAGAACAGACGAAATCCTGGACTTGTTTGATCTGATCCATCGTCGGCAGGCGTTACCGGCTGAGTTATCTCAGGGTGAGCGTTCGCGGTTGGCACTGGCTCGGGCTTTGGCAACGCGGGCGATCGTGCTGCTGCTCGACGAACCGCTCAGCCATGTCGATCCGGTTCGAAAGCCGACATACTGGAATATCGTGCGGCGAATTGTTGCCGAAGAAAATATCTCAATGGTCTTCACATCTCACGAACCCGAAACAGTGCTGCGGCACGCGGAGCATGTGATTTGCCTGGACCACGGTTCTGTCGTGTTCGAAGGTCCGGTGAGAACGCTGTATGACAATCCGCCGGATGCCCAGGCAGGTGCGTTCCTCGGGCCACTGAATTGGTTTCGGGCTGACGAAGCGGCTGCGTTTCTGACAGGACGTGTGACGGGCACGGATGTCGCCATACGTCCGGAGCGGTTACAGATCTGCATAGCTGGCGATTCTGGGATTGAATTGGTATCGACGCCGTTCATCGGCGCGTATGCAGAATCGATCGTGCGTCATGCGGCTTCAGGAATGACGAAGTCCGTGCTGCATCAAATCCCTGAAGTTGCGATACCGGTCAGCCAGCGCGTGGCGTTTCGTGAGTCGGCTCCGACAGGGGTGGCATCATGAGTCTGTTGTGGAGTGCGATGACTTGTCATCGCTTTCTTTTTCATCAATCTCGGCTATGCGTTCAACCATCGCATTTAAGCAGGACTTCGCGCCACAGCGCAGCGGCTATTGGTCCGCTGCACCACATGAGTCTGGAAAACGAC
The DNA here is from genome assembly GCA_031416875.1 of Planctomycetota bacterium. Lineage (GTDB taxonomy): Bacteria > Planctomycetota > Planctomycetia > Planctomycetales > Planctomycetaceae > SXXK01. Next base: position 4,631 of record JANOUN010000793.1, read on the forward strand.
GACGAAAGAAAAAGAAAGCGGCGACAAGTCGCCGCACTCCAAATTTCGTTCGCCGTTTTGCTTTGCCTGATCGTAACGGGTTGTGGAGAACGAACTACCGATCCGGAATTGTCATTTACGAAATTTGATACCTGGAAAGTGCCGGCATCCGGTCGGTTCTTACCCGCACCGCGTGGACTTTACGCTGACGAGAATGACACGGTCTACGTCCTGGATGACGCAGGCCGGGTTCTTGTGTACGACAGTCACGGCAAACTGACAAGACAATGGGAAATGCCGGAGTTTGCGGCGGGCAAGCCGGAAGGAGTCTGGAGACTGCTCGACGGACGCGTCGCCGTGGCCGACACGCATTATCACCGGGTCGTGCTGTTCAACGACGACGGTTCGGTGAGTCACAAGTTCGGCACACAGGGAACTGGTGCAGGGCAGTTTGTGTTTCCCGTGACGATCGCTCAGGATCCAATGGGATTCATTTACGTGGGCGAGTACGGTGATCGCCAGCGGATTCAGAAATTCACGGTCGAAGGCGTCTACGTCACGGAATTTGGGAAGCATGGGTCGAACGAAGGGGAGTTCCAGAGGCCCAGCGGAATCGCCTGGCAGGACGGGCTGGTTTACGTTGTCGATGCCTTTAACGATCGAATCCAGGTGTTTGAAGATGGTGGAAAGTTTGTCCGAGTCATCAAATTGCCAGAAAAATCGGCTCCGCTGGAGTATCCATACGATATTCGCCTGGATCGCAATAATCAGATTTATGTGATTGAAAACAAGGCGGCACGGCTGACGGTGATGCGTCTGGACGGCACAATAGTGGGTCGGTACGGTCGCCCCGGTCGCGGACTGGATCAGTTCTATCAGCCGTGGGATCTGACGGTACTGAGTGACGGACGGATTCTCGTGGCGGATACCGGCAATCATCGACTGGTGGAATTGACTCCATGAACGAACTGCAACGGATTTTCATGCGGATTTTTCCGCGACCGCATCGCAGCGTGCGGTGGCAGGCTGGAATCCCCTTGCTCCTGTTCGCAGCATTGTTCGCGCTGGTGTGCTTTTCAATTCTGCCGACGTTTGTGGTGACGGCAGGCAAGCCGCACCTCTGGGAAAAGGTGACCATCGCAATCTGGGACGTCGAGTTGATAAACTTCAAGTGGCTGTCTCACTGGAACATCTCCAAGCCTGAATTCGAAATCGTACGAGAACTTGAGTTCGCCCGGCCATGGGCGTTTCTGTTACTGCTTTTCACTCCATGGGTATGGTGGATGCAGGCGGCTGGTCACGCAGGGCTTCCGGCACGGCGAGGCGCCGTGGCAGGCTTTTGTCGCTTGTTGATCTGCGGCTTGCTGATCCTGATCCTTGCAGAACCACGCGCCGTACGGACGAGCGACGTTATTTCTGTCGTATACAACGTCGATGTTTCGGATTCCGTTAACGAAGCGCGAAACCAGGCACTGGAAATGGTTGCCGGGACTGCGGCTGAAAAACCGGCAACAGATCAGGCCGGGTTGGTGGTGTTCGGGCGCACGGCGGCAGTCGAGTATCCGCCCCGCGAAACTTTTCCGTTTGAAAAATACATCAATTCGCGTGTCAGCCAGGACGCGACAAATCTGGAGCAGTCGCTCGCATTGAGCGCGGCGATGCTGCCGGAAGAACATCTGGGACGCATTGTGCTGGTGAGCGACGGCACGGAAACCGTCGGACAGTTGAAGGACATCATTGACGACCTGCAGTCGCGCGACATCCGGGTCAACGTCGTCCCGATTGAGTACGACTACACTCACGAGGTGTTACTGGAACGACTTGATCTGCCGCGATTTGTTCGTCTGGGTGAAACCTACGAAGCGTCAGTCGTGCTGAGTTCGCTGGCGAAGGGCAAAGGGACACTTGTGCTGTCCGAAGGCGAAAACACGATCACGCGACAGGAAGTGGAATTCGAGGTGGGCAAGAGTCGCTTTTAGGTTGCAATAAAAATCCAAAAGCCAGGCTACAATGGGTATTCGGCCAGAAACGAAGTAGCCCCCCGAGACCACAATCGT
>JANOUN010000794.1:0-6612 GCA_031416875.1 Planctomycetota bacterium
TGCTCAGCTACGCTGAGTATCTGAAGCACTGCGAGAACGCCGCGCACTAGCAGGCTTAAAAAAAGGGGTCAGGAACCAATAGCCAAATGGCCCAGAGGGTGCTCTGCACTATTGGTTCCTGACCCCTTTTTTAAAGCGTCAACCCAATGATTGAACGTTGACAAAGCCGTTGTCTTTGAAAGGTGGATTCATGTTTCTGCACGTGCGTCGTTTGGCAATGTTGATTGGTGTGTTCTGTCTCAGCAATTCTCTGAAAGCAGCCGACTGGCCTCAGTGGCGTGGGCCGGAACGTAACGCCCATTCAGACGAACATCTCGCTTCCACGGATTGGGAAACGAATCCGCCGAAACATCTTTGGACAATGCCGGGTTTTGGAAAAGGTTACGCCAGCGTCGCGATTGTGAAAAGTACGCTTTATACACTCGGAAACATCGACGGTGGCCAGGCTGTGATCGCTGCGAAGGCTGATGACGGCAGTATCCTCTGGAAGAAAGTCATCACGGACTCCAATCCGAAGCATGATCACGAAGGGTCTCGCTGTACGCCATCGGTGGACGGAGATCGTCTGTACGTAGTGACTTCGAACGGTTCCATCGCGTGTCTGAAATCCGATAACGGTGACGTTGTCTGGCAGCGGCAGTTCAGCGACTGGGGCGGTAAAATGATGTCTGGCTGGGGATACTCAGAATCACCACTGGTGGATGGCGATCGAGTCCTGTGCACACCAGGCGGGCCGGATGCACTGGTCGTCTGTCTTGATAAAATGACGGGCAAAGAGATTTGGGCGTGCAAGCCTTCGTTCGAAGGCAAGGCTGGCAAGGATGGTGCTGGCTATTCTTCGATCGTGATTTCAAACGCTCTCGGGATCAAGCAATACGTGCAGCTGACCGGCAAAGGACTGATCGGCATCCGTGCCGACAATGGCAAACAGCTGTGGACGTACAATCGAGTGGCCAATGGCGTGGCCAATATCCCGACACCGATTATCGACGGCAATCTGATTTTTGCCTCGACCAGCTACAAGACCGGTACGTGCCTGGTGGAGCTGAAGAAAGTTGGTGAGAACATCGTGGCGGAGGAAAAATACTTCCTTGATTTCAAGGTCTTCAACAACCACCACGGCGGCATGATTCTGCTCGACGGACACATCTACGCCGGGCATCAGCAAAACGAAGGATTTCCCACCTGCGTCAATATGGCGACCGGTGATATTGTGTGGGGCGGCGAGCTGCGAGGCCCCGGAAAAGGATCAGCGGCCGTTCTGTACATCGACGGTCACTTGATCTTCCGTTATCAGGACGGCACCATAGCTCTGATCGAAGCCACTCCGGCTGCGTATCATCTGAAAGGCAGCTTTACGCCGGACTTTCAGGAAGGAAACAGCTGGGCGCATCCTGTCGTCGTGAAGGGGAAATTGTACCTGCGCGAACAGGACAAGCTCATGTGCTATCAGGTCGGCAAGTAGTTTGGCAGGAAGGGTTATGAGTTATACAGCGAACGGTCGAGGATGGCGTATTCGTTTAACCGCGTGGGCAACGCCCCGCGTTTCGTATTTCGTATTTCAAATTTCAAATACGAAATTTCAAATAGAACAATCGCGGCCCGCTGGGCACGCGGTTAAACGAGCCAACGCCAACCGCGTGCCGTATAGTCAAATTATCACGAACTGCGACTGTAGGCGCGCCAGACGAACGACCAGATAATGGCCATCAGGGCGATGGCGGTGGTGAGGACCGAGAGCCATGTCTGGCGTTTGGCGCGGTCGGCGACATCCTCCACGGGCGAAAGTGCGGCCTGGCGGCGTTCCTGCACGACGACCAGCCAGCCAATGTCGCTCACCGGAGCCATCGCGGCCAGCCATTCGCCCTGATAGACGGCTGAGCGTTGTTCCGACAGTCGCCCGATCGGATCCTGATACATTTTCAGGCGGATTTCTGCAGAACGGTCCTGAGCCTGAGAGGCTTGAATCGCTTGCACGGTGGTTTCGTCCATGAAGAGTGTCTCAAACAATTCCGCATCCTTGTTGCGCTCCTCTGCGGCATGGACGACATCTTCCGTCAGGTAGGGATGATCGAGCAGACGGTAGTGTGTATTGTCGCGGGCTTCCACCAGTGCAATGACCCGTTCAACACTGTCGGCATCAGGTTCCCGAATCAGGCGTCCCATGCGTTCCTGAAGATCGCCGAGATGCACGGAACGCGCCAGGACACCGATGACTTCACCCTTGCTGTTCCTGACCGGAACACTCAGCGCCACGGTCTGCCGCCCGGTCGTAGTGCTCTTATACGCATTGCAGACGTTGGGCTTGTCCAAAGGTGCGATGTCTTCAGGAATTCTGTCGGGAGGATAATCTTCCCCGCGTCCGTGAAAATAATCCCGATAGGAAAAATTCTGCCCCAGTGTCAGGTCGCTGAATTCCCGACGCCAGATCTGAGTTCCAAAACGGTCGTTTAAGAACCAACTCGTGTCCTTCCCTCGGTCGTGTTTTTCGTTTGCGGCATTGCTCCGAGCCCAGGCATCATCCAGCAGCTGCAACCAGCGCGGAGGAATGGATTCTTCATGATGTGCGTATTGGTACATTTCGTAGACCAGATCATCAGAGTTCCGCTGCATCGCCGATTCCAGCGCATTTGCCAGTTCATGATCCGTCAGAATCGCTTCCAGTTCTTCCAGGCGATCATGCAGTTCATGGTCGAGCGCTGCGGCCTGCAGTCGCGCTGACAGGGCATCGCTTTCCAGCGCCCGGTCAGTGATCTGGTCCAGAGCGCTCTGCAGATTGTCATTCATCGCTTTCGTGAAGATCGGAATCATGGCCCCCATCAGCAGGATCGGAGCGAGCACACCCAGAATCAGCAGCGGGCGCAGCGATTTGATACGATCGCGGCGATCGAGGGCATCGCGAATTCCCTGAGCGTTCGGGAATCGCTCTGACGGAACGGCGCTCAGACATCGAGAAATAATATCCGCCAGGCGGCGGTCCACGCCTTTGAGCTTGCGGTGACTGGTCGGCACCCCGCTGCTGATGATGATTTTCTGATACACCTTCAGACGTTCATCAAGCGAATCGGCAGATTCCAGTTGCCGCTGTGTGGCTTCAGTCCGATGAGGCGGACTTCCTGTCAGCAAGTGATAGAACAGCGCTCCGACCGCGTAGACATCCCATTTCGCATCCGGCAGAGCATCCAGATCAGCCTGCTCGGGCGCCATATAATACAGTGTGCCGAGCGCCGGACTGTGTTCGTGCGACATGCGCGCCTGGCCAAAATCGCAGAGTCGGGCGTGCATTTGACCATCAAGCAGGACGTTGTCGGGCTTGAGATCACAATGCAGCACACCGGCACCGTGAGCATCAATCAGAGCATTGCAGATCTCGCGGACGATGCGCACCGAATCATCAACAGACAAGTGGCCTCGGGCAAGAAAATTTCAGAGTGATCCGTTCTCGACGTACTCCATCACGAAGTACGGCGGCTCGGCATTCCAGCCGACGTCCAGGAGTCGGACGATATTGTGCGAAGTATACACGGCAGCCAGTTTTTCAACTTCGCGGCTGAGCATCGACCAGTTGAGGCCGCGCTGATGCGGATAAAACTTGACCGCCACCATGCGGCCCGTACGATCTTCCCGAGCGAGCCAGACAGTGCCGTACGCTCCCGTTCCCAGACGGCGCACGATCGAATAGCCTTCGATTTCGGCGGGCGGCGTATTCCCCTGCAGGCTGAGACGGCGCGACCGTTCGCGATCATCCTCGCTTTGAATTTCCGTATCGTTCGAACCGGTCACAAGGGGACTCATCCAGCAAACTGAGTGATAGTAATAAACTCAATTGTACGCAGAGTCACTCAGTTTAGAAACCGGACTTACAGAGCTACGCGGCTTTCTTCTTCTGCGGCGGTGCAGTCTTCACGGCGTCAGCGGCGGGCGTCTCTGTCTTACGGATGATCCGCACAGGTTCCATTGGTGCTGGCTGGTGCTGGGCGACCAGCGCGAGAATCGGAGGCATCAAAAACAGCGAGACGAGCAGGCTTGATGCGACTCCCAGAGACAGCAAAATCCCGATACTGAACATCCCGTAATGCGCCGCAATGGTCAGACTTCCGAAACCGACAATGGATGTGAGCGAAGTCACAATCACACTGCTGAGCGTATCAGAAGATGGCTCGAACGTCTTTTTTCCCGCTGCGATTTGCTGGCGGCAATCGGCCACAAGATAGATTCCATTGTCGATCCCGATCGCAAACACCAGCGGCAGGGCAATCAGGTTGAGAGGATTCAGCGTCAGCCCCAGCATGGCCATGATTCCCAGCATCAGCACGGTGCCGGCGAACGCGGGGACCAGCGTCAAAACGGTATCCCGCAGATTGCGATAATCCAGCACGGCAGCGATAAACACGACCAGACCCAGACAGATCAACACCAGGAATGTCGGATCGACAACGCCGTTGCGTTTGAACAGGGTATATCCGATAAACGCGGCGACAGCCACCGGCGGGATGACAGTCATCAGTTTCTGTCCAGGTCGCAGGTAATTCAGCAGCAACAGCATCAAGATCACCGCCAAGGCATAGAGCCCGATGCTGGCATAGGTGGTGTGCATTCGACCGGCAGATTCCAGATTCTGCACAGGGACACCTGTCACTTCCGGATCGACGGTTCGCAGATCTTCCACGAATGCTGTCAGAGCGGCTCCTTGCCAGACGTCGTGCTTCGGATAAACCCGCAGCGCCCAGTGCTGGGTGTTGTCCGCATCGACTCGCATATAACGGTTTTTGAGTTCGCGCGGCACATCGCGAAGACCCACGGGCTGGAAGTCATTCGAACGAGCGATATCGGCGTATTCATCAATTAGCCATTTGGCGACCATGTCGTTGTAGGCCGTCAGAATTTCGCTGGACCGGCGACCCGGCGTTTTTGACAGATCTTCAAGGAACTGATCCAGCGCCCTGGCGGCCCGTTGCGCCGTGGGATTAGTGGATTTTTTGACAGCCGCGTACAGGGAATCGACTTCCTGGCCAACCGCATTGTGACTGGCAGGAGCGATCACGGGTGCACTCTTCGAAATGTTTTCGGCACTCTGCTGCAACTGTCGGATTATCTGCATCGAACGATCGTCAGGCGTCTCAGGGAGTTTGCTGGCACCGTCGCTGACTCGGCCCACCGTAGGAAGACTCAGAAAGCGACGTCGCAACGCAATGGCGTCTTCCCAGGAATGAGCGACCGAGACGGCGTACAAAACCGTTTCTGACCCGGAATCGGCCAGTTTGCGCTCGGCCGCTACCGAATCCTGCTGTGGATCCTGAAGCGCCAGGAGGTTCGGGTCGTAATGAATGCGGCAGGTGACGGCACCGTCAGAATATCGAAACGCCTGATAGCCGAAGAAGACAAGGATGACTGCGGCAACGGCAACGGAGATGACCGGCCGTGCAACCACAATCCTTCGGAGCAGAGGAACGGAAAACGGCTGCGGCAGGCTTTCGACGTCGATGGCTGCATCCGACAGGGCGACCAATGCCGGCAGGAAGATGAATGTTGCCAGGGCACACAGCAGTACGCCCATGCCGGAGATCAGTCCAAGCTCTGCCAGTCCCGGGAATCCGGTCACCAGTGCCGTAGCAAAGGCCAGTGCCGTAATAATGGCGGACGTCAGAATTCCCTTGCCGGTAGTTTCGGCTGCTTCCCGCAGAGCTTCCGGCAGGTCGTACAGCTCCTGTCGCAGCGCAAGATAGCCGTTAATGAACGAGACCGAGTAGTCGATACCCAGTCCGATCAGGAAGATCGAAAAGCAGACGCTGATGATATTCAGATGGCCGATCACCAGCGTCGCAGCTCCAAAGGTCCACGCCAGCGAAACCATCAAGGTCAGCAATGCCAGCATGGGATGGCGGACGCCGCGAAACGCCAGCAGCAGCATTCCTCCAACGGCGAAGAACGCGACAATGCCGGCGTTTCGCATATCGACTGACGTGCTGTGCATTTCGTCATGTTCAAGTGCCGGAATTCCGGTGAGTGAAATCTTCAGACCCGGATAGTCAGCCTCTCGTGCCGTCTGCACCGTGGCAATGTGTTCGCGCAGGCGGTGGATGGCCCTGACATTGCCGTCCGGATCCTCTTTTTGAGACAGGGCCGCCAGTTGCAATACGCCGACCGTCTTGTCGCTGTTCAGGACGTACGCCGTTTCGTCGTCAGTGAGTTTTTGATCTGCGGCAATATCCATCAGGTCCGGCAGCGGCGACATAAATGACTGCGTTTCCGGCTTTCGCGTTTCCAGCGAGTGCCGCACGAATGTCGAAAGGCTGTTCGCAAATCGTTCTACGGAACGGTATGTGGAATCCGGAACAATTCCGTCTTTTTGCTTTTTAACCAGAGACTCGCGAAGTGAAGACGCCAGGTTCTCGGTGCGTACGTAGCTCCAGTTCTGATCGCGGACAACCGTGTTGTAACTTCGCATACGTTCTGCCGTCTTCTGCAAATCAGGAGCAGAGAGGAACTGCAGTGCCTTGCGCCGCATGGCAGAAAGGTTGACGCTGGACTGCACATAACCGAACAGTTCGGGTACTCGTTAAAGCCGATCGCCCAGATCGTCAATCACAGATTTGATCACCGTGGCATTCG
>JANOUN010000795.1:0-2740 GCA_031416875.1 Planctomycetota bacterium
CCAAAGCGTCTGCAGTGTCTCGCGAGTCTCGTCTGACAAAGATTGCAGATGATCAGCAAACTTCAGCCCGTGGTTCATCATGATCTGACTGTTGAACAACAAAAGCGACTGCACAGGCGAGGTGGTGGTGTCGCGGGATGAAGTACTTGTAAAGAACAGCGGCAGATCAAAGACATCCAGCAGTGCATCGCGTTCGTTTCGCATGACACGGAGATAAATCGATCGACGCGGAACATCGGATTGTGCACCGGGGCCACCTGCCGTCAGGTCCAGTTGTCCTGTCACCGCAAGAATCGCGTCGCGAATCTGTTCTGCGTCCAGGCGTCGCGTGTTGAATCGCCAGTAAAATCGGTTTCCAGGATCGATGAGCTGAATCGCGGCCATTTGAGGATGCTCAGACGATTGTCGGTACGTTGCCGAAGTCACGATCAGTCGATGCAGATCCTTCATCTGCCATCCGTTGCTGACAAAACGCCCTGTGAGCCAGTCGAGCAACTCCGGATGAGATGGCGGCCCCCCGAGTGTTCCGAAATCGCTCGCATTCTGCGCCAGTCCGCGTCCGAAATGTCCCTGCCAGATGCGGTTGACAATCACCCGTGTCGAGAGCGAGTTATCCGGTTGCGTGAGCCATTTTGCGAGAGCCGTGCGTCGGCCGGTGGTTTTCTGATTCGGTGAAGGCGGAGCAATCGCGGCGTCGGCAGAATCCATGATGCTCAAATACCCCGGACCGACTTCTGTCAGCCGTTTTGGAATGATGGTTGGCGGCGCATGGCTGCCAATATCTGTCACGACCATCGCGACCGGGAGTGCGGCTGGTTTGGCCTCGTCATGTTTCGCAAGGCCCCGACGCAGTTCAAGCAGCCGATCCTTCTTCTCGCCCTGGATTTTCTCGTCCAACCGATCGTATTCGTAATCCACCTGACGCCATGCCAGGTTGTGTAACTGTTGTTCCAGCGGCGACCGCGATTCCGGCAGTGCGTTCATGATGTGCTGAATATCGAGCGGGAATATTCCGATCGCGTCTCGTGCGGCTTTACTGCGGTATGGTGCCTCCAGTTCCGCGATCTGAGCCCTCAGTTCGGCCGTCAGGGCTTCCCATTCCCGCAGCTGCGTTTCGTATGCCTGCTGTTCCGCCGTGGGAGCGACGACGACTTTGTCCTGCGGATCGATCGCTGCGAAGAACGCCCGCAGTCGAAAATAATCCTTTTGCAGAACGGGATCGAACTTATGATCGTGACATCGCGCGCACTGCAGTCCGACACCAAGGAACACGTCGCCTGTGGTGTCCGTGATTTCGTTCAGAATAATATCCCACTGGCCACGCACATCGCGGTTGTTGTATTCGTAAATCCAGTGCCGCATGTAACCCGTCGCGATCAAAGCCTCGGTGTTGTCCGGAAACATCTCATCCCCGGCCAGTTGTTCCTGCACGAAGCGATCGTACGGCTTGTCGCTGTTGAGCGAACGAATGACGTAATCGCGAAACCGCCATGAGTCCGGGCGATAGTGATCGATGCGATATCCATCGGAATCTGCATAACGGACGACATCCAGCCAATGCCGAGCCCAGCGTTCACCATAGTGCGGACTTGCCAGCAGACGATCCACCAGCTTTTCGTAAGCGGCGGGATCAGCGTCGGCCACAAAGTCGGCGATCTCATTCGGCGCTGGCGGCAAACCAATCAGATCAAACGACAACCGCCGAATGAGCGTGGTTCGATCTGCTTCCACCGCTGGCTGAAGATTCTCCTTTGCCAGTCCAGCGTGAATGAATCGATCGATCTCGTTGCGACTCCAGTGATCGCTGGCGTCCACCGGCGGTGGGACAACCTTCACGGGTTGCAGTGCCCACCAGGTACGCTCTTCATCACTGAAACCACGGTCTGACTTCTTCATCGCCACAGCGCCTGCTTTCGCCCCTGGCCATGGAGCGCCACGCCGCACCCATTCTTCGAGCACGCTGATCGATTCATCCGGCAGTTTCTTGCCGGGGGGCATTTCGTACGATTCATGGCGCACGGCCTGCAGCAATACACTGTCGTCAATGTTGCCTGTGATGATCGCGGCTCCGGATTCGCCGCCCGTCAGGATCGCCTCACGCGAATCCAGCCGCAAGCCGCCTTTCTGTTTTTCGTCGCCGTGGCACGCATAACAATTCTCCGCCAGCAGCGGGCGGACTTTGGTTTCGAAGAATGTCAGATCTGCCGCACTGAATTGCAGTACGTCGTCTATCGACCGTGGTTCGGTCGGTTCGTCTGCGCATGCCAGTGACGGCGATACGAGCAGCAACAGGATGCTCAGATACCATCCCGAGGATGTCATCACCGTTCCTGATGACACGGCCAGGGAAATCGGTACTTGCACGACAGAGAATTGCATTCAGACGTCCTTCGCAACAATAGGACGGATCAGTCCGATGGGTCTGATCCGTCCGATGAGGTCAAAGCGGTGCCAGGCTGGTGCTCTGTCACTGATGGATTGAGGGGTGGCCGGGGTTGGAGGGCGCTCGCCCGAACCCCCTGGGCTTCCTTCGCTCCGCTCAGTCCAGCCCCGGCCACCCGATCCATCAAAGCAAGAGTGACAGAGCACCAGGAGAAGTCCCGATGCCACGGCTGCGACACAACAGGAGTCTCGCACCCTGCTCTGCAAACGTTGAGAGTTGAATATTCCTGAGAAGATTTTTGGCAACGCATCATTTTGAGGCCGACTAAATGTAGGCCGACTTCGCCGAAGTCGGCAC
>JANOUN010000796.1:0-2074 GCA_031416875.1 Planctomycetota bacterium
CCTGCAGGTCATCAAGCTTAAGAACGCTGTCGCCGAAGAACTGAGCACGACCATCTCACAGGCGATTCAGGCCGTTATCAATCCGCCGCAGCAAACCCAAACAGGTCAGGGAGGCGCAGGCGGGCAGACTCAGGGTTCGCAGGAGCTGCGAACCAGCAAGTCCGTGGCACTGGAATTTCTGACGACGACTGGCGGCGTCCGCGATCTGATTCGTTCGGGGATTCTGGCCGACGTTCGAGTCAACTTTGATGCACGTTCGAACAGTTTGCTGGTGACCGCTCCGGAATCCAGCATGAATCTGATGGAGGCATTGATTGAGGCATTGGATCAGTCGCCGGGAGCAACGTCAGAGATCAAGGTCTTTACCCTGAAAAACGCCGACGCCCAGCAGTCGGTCGATACGCTGACGACGATGTTTGAGAACACGAATCAGGAGACACAGCTTGGGATTCAACTGGCGGGAACAGAAGGTTCATCGAGCAGCCTGATCCCGCTGCGTTTTTCGCCTGACATTCGCACAAACTCGGTGCTCGCCATTGGCAGTGCTGAGTCGTTGAGTGTGGTCGAAGCCATTCTTCTCAGACTGGACTCGGACGACACGCGTCAGCGAATGACCACCGTGATTCCATTGCGAAACGCTCCGGCAGATAAGGTTTCGGAGACCTTGCTGGATTATTTGACGCAGCAGCAGGCCCTGCAGCAGAGCGCGGCAGACCTGTTCAGCAACATTGAGCGCATTCGCCAGGAAGTGCTGGTCTCTGCCGACCTGAACAGCAACTCTCTGATTGTGAGTGCATCACCGCAGTATTTTAATCAGGTCACTCAAATCGTGGAAGCATTGGATGCTCAGCCACCAGAAGTCGTCATCCAGGCTCTGCTGGTGGAAGTGACTCTGGATTCGACGGATGAGTTCGGAATTGAACTGGGCCTGCAGGATCCTCTGCTGCTGGCTCGCAGCTTAACCTCATCGACGACAGGTGCCACGACATCTGTGGCGACTACGCCTGGCTTGAACTTTAACACGACTGGTCCTCTGGGAAATAACAACAGTGGAGCGGGAGCCTTTCCCGGAACAGTCGCGACCCAGGGGTTAAGTAACTTTTCACTTGGACGAAGCAATAGCGAGGCAGGTTTTGGCGGCTTCATCTTTTCGGCTCAGTCGGATGCCGTGAGCGTATTGCTGCGAGCCCTGGCATCACGTCGAACGGTGCAGGTGCTCAGTCGTCCGCAGGTTCGTGCGACTCACAACAATGAAGCGTTTGTCACCGTGGGACAAAGCGTCCCCGTGAGCACGGGCCTTTCACAGACCAACAACAGCACAGTTTCAGGCATCGAATACAGAGAGGTAGGTATTACACTTCGTGTGACGCCTCGCATCACCCCGGACGGCATGATTGCCATGAACGTCTTTGCCGACAAGAGCTCTCTCGATCCGGTGGGCGTACCGACTGGAACTGGCACCACATCGCCTAAGTTCAATCAGTCACAGGCCCAGACAACCGTCAATGTGCCCAATGGGCAAACCATCGTCATCGGCGGGATGATCACCAAACTCGATGGAACTGATGAACGGAAAGTGCCCTGGCTGGGCGACTTGCCTGTGGTCGGCAGAGCGTTTCGCTATGACTCTGCAAGGACACTGCGTACGGAACTGCTGATCTTTCTGACGCCTCGCATCGTACTGAGTGATATCGATTCGGAACTGATCAAACAGGTGGAAACGGAGCGTCTGCACTTTATCGAATCGGACGCCGAGGAAATTCATGGTCCGCTCTACAGTGTGCCACAATCGACGGAGCATCCACTCTGGAAACCTGAGGAAGGCACATTTCTGACTCCTGATATGAAGATCGATGAAATGCTGCAACCAGATCCGAACTTTCGGTAGTTGAGGGTGAGACCGGGATTCGCCCGCAACCCAAAAGTAGCCATCACGCTCCGCCGTGATGAGCATTTGTCAATCGACATTCATCAACCATGAAAGAATTCCACGATCTGCCCCAGGACGGGCTGAAGGACAATCAGCGCGGGCTCCCCATCCCTGTGGCCCGGTTCAAGGCTCGTCACGGCGGAG
>JANOUN010000797.1:0-9733 GCA_031416875.1 Planctomycetota bacterium
GCCACTAAAGGTGTCAGGTGGCCACTAAAGGTGTCAGGTGGCCACTAAAGGTGAGTGGCCACTAAAGGTGTCAGGAACCGTTTCCCATAAAACGGGCATCATCGGTTCCTAATATCTTCAGCGACGATGCTTGACAAGTCCGTGACCACAGCGTCTTCTTCACTGAAGAAAGCTGCACCGGGATGGCCTTCCCGATGCAGCAGCGGCTTGTAGATCGATGAGACCTTGGTCTTCGAGACCGTGGGTCAGCGTGATCGCAAGTCGTTTCATTTCGAACCCGAACCGTCGCGTGAGCCGCAGTTGCTGCGAGCTCGAATATTAGGAAGGGACAAAATGAATAATTCAGAATACCCGTTTTCAAAATTCATTGCTATCGATATTTCAAAGGACAAAATCGATATCGCTGAACTCAAGGGTGCGGCCGGGAAAACGATCGGCAACAACAAAAAGGAGATCTGCCGATGGATCACATCCCTCAAGGAAACCAGTCAGACGATCGTCGTCATGGAGGCTACTGGCGGCTACGAATCGATGCTCGTCAAACTGCTGCATGAACACCAGATTGCACTCGCCGTTGTCAACCCGCGTCAGGTGCGTGACTTTGCCAAGGGCCTCGGCTACGACGCAAAAAAAAAACGGCTCAACGACAAATGAAGTGCGCGGCACACTAAAGTCGATGTGACTGCGATTGATCCTGAAAGGATGCCAGAAATTAGCCGGTGGTCGCCGACAGGCGCACCACCGGTCAATGAAACAAGGATACACGCATCCTGAAGGGATGCCAGAAGCAACGAATCTGGCACCCTTGTCAGGGTGCGAGCCCAGTTTTATGCACAGACCGGTGGTGGCGCTTTGCTTACCACCGGCTAATCTCTTAAACCGCTTCGCGGTGAATCACAAGAAGCACCACGAAAACCAAAAAACAGCAAAATCTGATTCCGAGCGAACTCGCGCACACGATTCGTCGATGAACCGGAAGTTTTGTGAGGGGTTCTTAATCGTGGGGTAAGCTTCCAGCTTGCCTGTTGAAAGGAAGACGCTGGTTTTCTTCAAAGACTGACAAGCTGGAAGCTTATCCCACAAATCAATACCCAGCCACGAACGACTCAATTAAGTTAACGGATGATATTCGTCAATTCTTCCAGCACACGATCCGTGACGGTGATCGTTCTGGCATTGGCGGAGAAACCGCGCTGGGCGATGATCAGACGTGTGAATTCCAGCGCCAAGTCAACGTTGGAGCCTTCCAGTTGCCCGGAACGCAGAGCCCCGCGACCGCCACTCAATGGCGTTCCAATCTCCGGGTTTCCGCTCGCCAGAGATGCCTGAAAATAGTTACCACCAACTGCCGAAAGTCCGTTCACATTCCTGAACGTAGCTACCGCCAGCTGTCCCAATGCAATTTGAAGGCCGTTGGACGCGAGCCCAAACACGGTTCCGTCAGTATCGATATGCACGTCGCTCAGTTTTCCCGGTGAGAATCCGTCCTGACTGACTTCCAGGGCGGAAGAAGTTCCCAACTGAGCCAGACCGTTGATCGTGCCGGGGACGCCGAATGACATCTCCATCGTTTGTGTCGCCTGTTGGCCCGCAAAACGAAACTCGATGTTTGCGTCCCCAGTGCCGATACCCAGAACTTGAGCGAATGTGCCGTCGTCAAGGAAAGTGAGTCCATTCACCTCTCCATCCAGGATCACTCCATCTTTCCCGTCCATAGATGCCACCATGTTCCATGATTCGTCAATCTGCCTGGTGAACTCCAGTCCGACGGAATGCGCTGCACCGCTGGCATCATACAATTCCACCTCTCGCGCAACTTTTTCACCGTCCCTTCCGATCGCCTTGATCACGAACTGATGCTGGTCAAAGTCCGTCCTACCCGTGTTACCGGCGCTGTCTCCGAAGACAATGTTCAGCTTTGATGGGCCAGTCGTATCGTCGGTCGCGGTCAGGTTTCCATCTGCTTGAAGTGTCACGGTCGTCCCCGAAAAAGCGGAATTGAGCGCCGCAATCAGATCTCCAACGGTCGCGGTCGATGCATCAGCAATCGTGTAGCTCCCTACGTCAGGAGCATCGCCATTCGATTTCTTCCCGGTGAAGTTAATAATGTCTCCATCGACGTACTTTGGCGAGTTGTTGTCAAGATCGATCAGTCTGGTTGTTGTCGTTGCCGCAGATCCGCCTGCCAGAAATGGTGACACTGTGGCAATTTTTTGAGCCACTGGCACCTTGGCAAGTGACGACAGATTGCCGGCAAGTGAAACGAGCTGCGTTGCTTTTCCGGCAATACTGGCTCCCAGAGGAATATAGATCCCGGTGTTGCCTGGCGTCTGAAATGTGGGGTTGACGCCGTCTGGGTCGCCGAGCGTCCCGAAACGCTGAACCAGATTTCCCAACGCAGGATCGGCCAGATAACCATTTTCATCAAGTAAGAATGAACCTGCGCGAGTGAACAGGGTATTGTTGCCGGACTTCGTAACGAAGAATCCGCTGCCATCGATGGCCAGATCCGTGGGTTTTCCACTCGCCTCAAGGTTTCCCTGCTGGAAGTCTCTGTCGACCTGAGACAATCGGCTGCCGGTTCCGATCTGCACGGCATTCACACTGCCCAGCAAGCCGGAGGACGATGATGACGCACCGCGCTGAACTTCATACATCAGGTCCGAAAAGAGCACGCGGGACGATTTGAACGACGTGGTATTCAGATTCGCCAGGTTGTTGCCGACGACCTCAAGCATCTTCTGATGACCGCGCAGGCCTGAGATACCCGTGAGAAGTGAATTGGCCATTGTTCAAATTCCATTCTTGAATTGAGCGTAGTTCAGGATACTTAGAGCCCGCGCAGAATTAACCTGGTCAATTCTCCACGTTGAAATCCGAAATCCGAATGTCGAAATCCGAAAGAAATTCGAAGCGCGAAATTAAAAACAGCCTGATTTGCCAGCGTTTCTTGATTGTGATTTAGGATTTCTTTCGAATTTCGGATTTCGAGTTTCGTGCTTCCAACTCAGCCTGATTGTAAAAATTATTCTTGCTGAGCTCCTTATCAATGCCCTATAAATACCCTGCCGCCGATTGTTCTTCCACACTCACAATGTTGGCGATTGGTACAAACTGATCACCGATGCGTACGAGGATCGACCCGTTATCCGGCTTGATCTGATCGACAACACCCACGTCCTCGCTGGCAGTTCCATACCGCACACTTTTTCCGAGCAGCCCAGCCCCCGCATTGAGCGACTGCAGCGTCGACAGTGAACTGCCGTTGTTGCCCTGAGTCACTCCGATCAGCGTATCCAGCTTTGTGCCAAGGCCAGCGAACTGTGCATTCATGCTCTGCAGGCTCTCCACAGAAGAGAACTGCGCCAGTTGTGCAAGAAAGTCTTCCTGCTTCGCAGGATCAAGCGGATCCTGATGCTGCAGTTGCGTCGCAAAAAGCTGAAGATACTGGTTCTGCCCGACGAGCGGGTCAAATGATGTATTTTTCATTTCAGGTCCTCCTGACCGACCTATGCTCTGAAACTTAATCCGTATGTTGATTCCGGTGTGGCGATTCGCCCGACGTTTGTGTTCGCAGGACTCGAATTGCGGGAACCACGGCGAACCTGGTTCATCATGTTCTCGGATCTGCCTGATGCCTCATTCTGTTGCTGTCCCTGTGAGAATTGATTGCCGGACATGTCGGCCCGCAGAAACTCCAGCGACTTCAGATTCATCTGTTGAGCACGCAGGTGAGATTCAATTTCCTGGCCTCGGGCAAACAACATGTCCATCGTGACAGCTTCGCGGGCGGTCACTCGAACTGCAAGCCCCTCGTGCGTCCTTGACAATTCGATTGTCATCTCGCCGAGTTCGGGAGGGTCAAGGCGGACGGAGAGCGTGTCATTCGATCGCACGCCGTTGCGTTCAATATGCTCCAGAATCGCCTGAGAAACCTGATTGCTCAACGGTTGCCGCATCTCGCCGGAGATTGAAGTCGCAAGGTCCGGCAAAGAGTTTGCCGCATGCGGCTGCACCAGATCGCTTCGAACAGCTTCGTATGACGGCGCAGCAGCATGTGGCTCACTGCCGCTGGGAAATTCTGAGTTGTCGAGAACCGGAAGTGCCGCCGCGGACGACGTTCGGCCTCTGACGGGTTTCATCGTCGACTCAACATTTTTGGATGCGACGGAAACACTTGAAGGCTGAACGACTGATTTTGGATTCGAAGTCAACGCTCGATCCGACGTGACCGCGATCGACGGCTGACTGCTTTCTGTTGCATCCGTCGCAGATGCATTGGTGACCGATAACGCGGCAGCAACCGATGGCGTCGTCACTGGCGCTTTCAGCTCGTTGGATTCCGGCAGGACGGATGACAGCGTTGCGGACATCGGGAGACCGGTATCCGGCGCGGCGGATACCAGTTGCGGATCCATGGGAGACATCGAAACCGGCAGCGTGGATGTCAATGAAGCATCAGCCGGCGATGCGGTTACGGTTGGAGTGTTTTCCGGTAATGCGGATGAGAGAGCCTGAGAAATCAGGGAATCAGGCAATCGGCCGATCCGTTCCAGCGCATCCATCGCATCCTGCGACAGGGCCTCAGGTGTGGCGGACAGATCGGCATGCGTGACCACGGGAAGATTGACGGCCGTCGTCTGTACTTCAGGTATCGCAGCAACTGCGCCAGCGGCCGGACTGATCAACAGCGGCTCCGTTGGCAGCAACTCGAAGCCGTCAATCGATTGTTGATTCGAACTGACCGGGACGGATTGAGACTGGATCGAATCTGTTATGTCAGCAGCGTCTGTCACGACGGAATCAGATGTCAAAGACATCGACGTTGACTCGGCGACAGCGGGTGGCTGCACCTGAGGAACGATACCACTGATCATCATCGCCAGCATCGCTTCGAAGTCGTCGTCCGTCGATTTTACTGACTTTCGGGGCGGACAGGTGCCGCATTCATTCCCCTCACTCGCCGCCTGCAACTTCGCACTCGACGCAGAATCCAGACGCACGGCTGCGTCTGAAAACTGAGTGACCGAAGACACGGTATGGGGAAACGAAATCGCCATCAGCATCTGGCATCCCTGCAGGAGGCACGAACATATTATGACTCTCCAGAACTTGCGTACCGCAGATGCCATACCGAAAGCGACATTCTGCCCCTGGGCAATTCCACTGATCGTGGTGAGAACGACAGAATTTCCAGCACATTTGCCCGAGAATGCATCCCCTGCTTTCCATCATTCGCAGGCGTTCAACACGCCGCGCGGAAAAGAGTTCCGCCATGCGGAAGACTTTACCTGGTCCTCCCGTCGAAATGTCTTTGCCAGTCCGACAGCCACGAACAGCAAATGACTCCACCGGGGAGCGCGCAATGGCGTGGACGTCATGTTTTTCCCTTTCAGCGTGAGCGTTGCGGCGAAAGGGCCCGTTGCGGTCGGTTTGAATTCAACGACAAGCGTTTGGGATTCGCTTCGCGCCAGTATTTCCGCGCCGGTGAACGGGTTCGTCGCCAGTTTGAAGATATCGGATCCGGGCGATTCATTGGTGATGGTCGCCTCCGCATTTTCCAGATCCGCTGTGCCAGAGTTCTTAATCACAATTTGTGTCGTACTCGCGGTGTTCACAGCTTTACTTCAGCACCGCTCCCAGTTCGTAGGCCGGACCAAGCGAAGCGCCGTTCCGGCAACTGCCAGACCTGTCCAAAATCAAGCATTGACGTCGGACCAGACGCAAACCGCTGCCGAGGCCAAACCAGCACGCATGGCGAAAAGCGGGATTCGTCACTCTGCCACGATCTCGGCCGCATTCCAGTAAGCGAATTCGTTGGTCCAGTCGTTGCCTTTATTGAGCAGGTCGATGGTGACGGCTTGGCCGGCGAGGTTGCTGAGATCGATCGTGAGGTCCCGCCATTCGACTTTGTTGCCGTTGCGTTTGATAATGGACTGATGTCGGGTTTCACCGTTGACGTTGACGACGAGCTGCCAGTCTCCCTGTTCATGAGCGGCAACGCTCAGACGGAGTCTGACTGTGGCAGCGGTCGGCAACGTGGTCGATGTTGTCAGCACGGTCGGTTCGGTGCGTGACACAGGGTGCGTTCGCAGGGCAGGGCGGTCGTGATAGTCGGCAAGAATCGCGACGCCGCCTTCGCCGGATTTGCTTGTCGAATATCCGGGCAGCAATTGCTCAATGAGCGCCGGAAATTCATCGGCTTTTTCGCTTTCACCGGGCACGATGCGGGAACCGATCAGCAGTCTGGCATCAGCGTCTTCAGGTGGTTTGTCGAGCGTGATGTAGGCAAACAAGTCCCGCATTTCCTGTGGCTGAATCTGTTTTTCAAGTCCTTCGGGCATGAGCGACAATTTGCTCGGCACCACTTCATCAATCTCCGTGCGCGCAATGATTTCCTGCTTGTCGCCCTGGACTTTCAGAACAATTCGCTGCGGACTGTCTTCGACCGGCAGACCGGACACAACGCGGCCTTGTTTTGTCACAACCGTGACTCCCTGATACGACACGCCGATCACAAGGCTCGGGTCGAACACGTTCGACAGCAGTTGTTCGAACGACGCCCGGCCGTTGCGCGTGATATCCGGACCGACTTCGGCTCCTTCGCCGTACATCTTGTGACACTGTCCGCAGACTTTCTTGAAGACAACTCGACCGGCGATCGGATCGCCTTCGCTGGTTCGCAATTCGTTTCTCATGCGACTGATGAGTTCGATGCGAGCCGGGTCACGCTCCGTGCGCACGACGCCCCAGTGTTTGGCTACCAGGTCCGCCAGCTTCGTGTCCTTGAGGCTCAACATCTTCTGAGCCTGGTTGGCATTGATCGCCGAGGCTGCCAGCTTTCCGTCGCCCACCATCTTCAGCAACGCAGAGGCAGAATCAGTTCGGTCCGTGAGAGTTTCAATCGCAGCTGGCTGGACGTCGGCCGGGAGCGCAGGAAGCCGCACCAACAGCGCCTCGGTCGCAGACGTCGAACGAATTCGGCCAATCGCCTGGATCGCTCGGCGACGAGACTCTGATTCGGTCGATTTGTCAAGCACGTCGATTGCCAGATTCAGTGCCCCGTCAGCTTCTGCTGTAATCAGCGCGTTGATGAATCGCAGGCGAGTCGAATCTTCTTTTGAATTTGTCGCCAAACCCTTCGCGCGGGCCATCGCATGCGGAATCCGCAGTGTTGCTCCAAGCTCGACGGACGGTTCCATGGTGGGCCGAACGGCCTTCTGGTTCATCGTGTTGATCAGCGTTCGTTCAAGCTGCGTGCGAATCTGCAGCAATGTGTCACCAGCCAGCTCTCCCGATCGCACTCGTTCGGTCAATAACTGCAGGCAACGGTTCGCAGCTTCTTCCGTGGATGCTGAGTTGACCAGTAACCTCACGAAACTGGCAACGGCACCCGTGTCAGGTTTGGACGTGGAAAGAATCCGGTCAGCCGCTCGCGGCAGAAGATCAAGTACAGATGCTGGAAGTGGTCTCGGCAGGCGTTCAATTTCCGCGACGAGCTCGGCGGTCTGAGTCTCCAGCAGCGGATGAAGATTTTGCCACACAATTCGCGGCACGAGCGGATCGTTTCCGGCCTGAGCCAGCACGGCGACCAGCGTGGGAATGGTCGGAATGGACTCCTGCTTGGCGGCAGCGATAGCGACTTGCAAACGAACTCGAGGTGATGGATCGTTGCGAAGAGCGAAGATTTGCTCGGCCGCGTCGTCGGAGAGCGACTTCTGATCTCCGGCCGCTCGAACAGCCCACGACTTGTAGAAGTCATCACCGTTCGTCTTGAGCAGCATCTGCGTCTCAGGCGAGTTGATGCTGATGAGTACGCCGAACACACCTTGATTTATGTCAACCGGTCCCGGAAAAGCAATCGCCAGTGTCAGGTGCTCAATCAAGGCTTTGTGATCGCCGTCGTTCAGCAGTCGTTCCCTCAGCAACCGTTGGGCGATGTCACGCTGATAGCCGTTGCCTGATCCGAGTCGAGTGACAAGCTCCTGATCATCGAGCGTCGCCATATCCTCCGGCTTCGCTCTTGGCGTGTCTTTGTATCGTAGTCGATAAAGCCGTCCCTTCAGACGGTCGATCCCCGCAGGATCTCGATTCGCGTCCTGATAACAGTGATAGCGGTCGTACCAGTCAAGAATGTAAAGACATCCATCCGGCCCGGTCTTCTGAACCACGGGCATGAACCACGCATCGTTCGCGCTGAGCAGGTCTTCTTCGGGGGACGCCTTGTACGTTGATTCGAAGCGTTCGATGCGATCGGCGTTAATGCAGCTGCCATGGATATTCCCCATGTAGAGCTTCTTGCGGTACTGCTCCGGATACGCATCACTGTCGTACCAGTGAATCCCGCAATAGGCGGCTTTCTGATGCTTGTGCCCGACGATACTTTCAATCTTCCATGTAAACGGCGGATATGGACCTCCCTGACGATGGTAGTAGCCGGTTTCCGTCAGATGCCACAGATGATCGATCACACAGGCGCTGATGAACGCGTCACCTTCGTCATTGAACGCAATGCCCCACGGATTGCTCGTGCCTTCGCAGAACACCTGGAACTCGCGCGTCTTCGGATGAATGCGAAACATCGCACACGTGAAATTCCACGGCGTTTGACCTTCCTTGAAATTCGGGTTCTTCGGCCCGTAGGTTACATGCGCCGGATTGAAGACTCCGTTCAGGCCATAAAGCCAGCCATCCGGTCCCCAAGTCAGCGAATTCGGCAACTCATGCGTGTCATCACGACCAAAGCCGGTGACGACGATTTCCGAAGTGTCCGCCTTGCCGTCGCCATCGGTGTCCTGCACAAACAGGATGTCCGGTGAGTTCGCAATCCAGACGCCGCCATGTCCGACGGCAATCCCGCTAGGGATATTCAGACCCTCCATGAACACCGAAAACTTATCCGCTTTGCCATCGCCGTCAGTGTCTTCCAGAATTTTGACGCGATCCTTCCCCGGCCCGGCCTCACGCCGAGGATACTCGAATGATTCCGTGATCCAGAACCGGCCGCGTTCATCAATGGTCATTGACACCGGATTTACGATGTCCGGTTCCGACGCGACGAGTTCAACGCTGAACCCTTCCGGCACGACCATCTTTGCGATGGCTTCCGCAGGACTCAACGCTGGCCCCGGAGGTTTGTCCTGGGCGTGAGGGATGCGTTCTTCCTGTGCGAAACAGGAAATGCATGACGCAATGAGCAGAAGCAATGGCAGGCGGGAGAACATCGATCGCATTGTGAAACGCTCCGGGAACGGTGACGTCTTAAACGGTGCGTATCGTGGCAGGAAGAATTCTTTGTGGCAAACGCGGAGCGATGCAAAGTTTTTGAAGGACGCCGGAGTCAAGGCTGTAGCCTGCCTCCGTAGCGCCGATCGCAGGTAGGATGGACATTCATGTCCGTCTTGTATCCAATCCACACCGTCAGAACGAATGGTGTTCCTTTTCACCATTCTTGCGTTAGTGGGACACTTTTTGGCGAGGGCTCGGACAAGAATGTCCAAGGTACATGAAACGCAGTTCTCAACGCACATGAAATCTGGCATAATAGAACGATGCCAGAAAACCCTCCACCAACGTTGTCTGATTCCGCGAACGCCGAGCCGCGGCTGCCCCTGGACTACCGCCGGATTGAAATCGTCGATCCGCAGATGGCAGAAATTTATCGTAGTAAGACGGTAGCAGAGCGTCTGAACCTCGTGCAACAGGCTCATCGCACGGCTCGACTGATCATGGC
>JANOUN010000798.1:0-6811 GCA_031416875.1 Planctomycetota bacterium
TTCTTCCACCGATAAAATGAGGCGACCGAAACGCCCGCCTCTTCGCAGCACTCGGCCACCGTCAGCCCCGACCACGGCTGCCACTCAATCCGCTCACGCCAAACCTGCTCCCGTTCGCTCATCACGCACCTCACCAGAAAAAGCCCAGAGACCGGAATTCACCGGACCCAAGACTACCGACCCTGGCAAGAATGGTTTCCCCGGACGCTTACCCTTTAGCGACGATCACCGGACCTTTCTTCACATAAATGATGTCATCTTTGTCCATCTTGTACACGAATCGTTTCAGACTGTGCGACTGAGAGCCCCTGAGTTGTGCCCATGCTGATCTGGGTTCGTCTTCGGGATACAGGGAAAGATCGATGTCGTCAAACGGGCCATATTCGATGATGGCAACCTTATATTGCCAGCAAGCGTCCCACGTGCAGCGCAAACACCAGGCTTAGCGTAAGAGAAGTGATCTCCGTTCCGCCCTGGGTCAGGAACACGAGTCGTTCACCCACGCCGGGCACGTTCTGCAGCGTCGCCAGCAGCGCCCGCAATCCATAGTAGCCACGCTGATCCCAGCGGAGGACGTAACCGAGCAGCGACGTGGTCAGCACAATCGCCAGCAGCATCACACCGATCAGCCAGGTTGCCTCGCGCGGTGATTTGTAACCTCCCAACATTAATTGGCGGCAAACGTGCAGGAAAAGCATCACCACCATAAGCCCGCCCGACCAATAGTGCAGTCCGCGAACGAACCAGCCAAGGGTCTGCTGATGGGTGATGTACTCGACACTCTGATAAGCTTCGTCCACCGCAGGAGAATAGCCCATCGACAGGAACACGCCAGTGATCACGAGCACGGTCAACAGGACGAGTAAAGCCATGCCGTCGCCGTGATACCACGGATCTTTCGGCACATTGCGATCGAGCACATGGTCCCAAATGGGCCGCAGTCCAAACCGATCGACGATCCAGCGCAGTGACTTTGAAAGCATCAGCATTCTCCATCACGAGGCAGGCGGAATGGACGCAACGTCGATCTCAAGCACTTCCTCGCGGATTCGATGCGCGTAGCGATGCATCGGAGAACTGGCCGGACCCGCGAGCCGACGGCCATCCGGAGCAAAAATGCCGCCATGGCAAGGGCATAAAAAGCACCCGCTGCCGGGTTCATATTCCAACGGACAACCGAGGTCAGTGCAACTCCGCGAAAAGACAACGAGATCCGCTTCCGAACGTCGCCAAACGAAGACTGTCTGTTCGCCGAAAGTTCGCGGCCAGGCATCCTGATCCGCGGAGATAATGCCGCGACTCACTTTGCCGGTCGGAAAACTGCTCAAATCACCGACTGGTCGCCACGATTGCTGCCGTGACCGCATGGCAGGCGAAATTCCCGAGATCAACACCGGAATACCCACAACACCGACAACGAGGGCGGAGCAACCGACAACGAGCAGTCCGGAAACGGTGCGTCGGTTCATGGCCTCATGTTTTCCGGTTGAGGGGTGGCAAGCGTGATTCAGTTTGCGACTGGCCTGGATCGGTCGTTAAACGGCCAACTTGCTCGTTATGAAGTCAACATCAGCGCCCCCGCCAACATATCCAAAGGGAGCCCAATATTACGGACACGGTCGTGGTCGGTGATTTCGTCAATACACTTAATTCAGTGGGAGAATTCAGCAAATCCCGTACCGGTATTGCTCTGCCGAACGCTTAGCCGTCGCCCGAATCTGGCATACAACACAGGAAAAACGGGTTCACTGCCGCGCGAAGTGCAGTGAACTCGGCTACGATACCGACGACGAAAAGGTGACGGTGCCACGCGAGCGCCGCTATTGCCGACGAATTGAACCGAAATTCCTCGTGGAGCGACATACAAATGGCACGCAAGAGCTGGGTTGATCCGGACACCAACGAGCCGCTGATCGACGACTATGCGAAAAAGATGGCAAGCTTCATGAGGGCGTTCGCAGATGGCGTCATCACTGAACAGGAAGCCAGTGATCAGGAAGCTCGGTTGGTGGATCTGATGCGCCAAGTCGAAGAGAACATGGACGATGAGACGCATGCCAAAGTCACTCGTCTCATGTGCGAACTGACGGCGTTCAACATTATGCAGTTTGTCTACGAGATGCAGATGTCCCGCGCGACTACTTTTCGCGGTTAGTCAGTTTGAATCAATTTGAAATCTGATATTTCAAATTTGCAGTCGGCAGTTGCCGAGTTTCCATCCAGAATGAATTGTGCTGGTCATGTCTCTGAATGATGCGTCCTGTCTTGTTCCCTACGACGGGCATGGCATCACGTTTGAATATCCCGGATACTGGGAGATTAGCGAAGAAGTCGATGACACCGATGTCCTGATCACCGTGTCTTCCGACAATTCGTGTTTCTGGGCCTTGCGAATTCTGCACGGGTGTCCTCGACCAGACGAAGTCGTTAATTCCTGCATTAAGGCCTTCAAGGAAGAATACGACGATCCAGAGGTAACAGAAAGCGGTGGTGTGCTGGCTGAAATGCCGGCGTTCTGTCGAGAAGTCGAGTTTTCCTGCCTCGAATTATTGAACTCCGTGGCTCTCAGCAGTGTCCGTTCGTCCAAAATGACACTGCTGGTATGGTGGCAGGGAACGGATCATGAACTGGAATCCACACGCCCGATTCTGGACCGTATTACCCGATCAGTCCGCATTCTCGATCTGCTATGAAGTTACCGACCACACATCCCACATCTGCCGAGTTTCAAACCCTGGCCCAACAGGCGAGATTTGTCCCGGTCTACCGCCAGTTGACCGCCGACACGCTGACGCCCGTCACAGCGTACCAGCGAATCGCATCCGGCCCGTGGGCGTTTCTGTTTGAAAGCGTCATCGGCGGAGAAAAGGTCGGACGGTTCAGCTTCGTCGGCAGCCATCCTTTCCTGACTCTCACCGCTGTTGGCCAAAACGTTGTCATCGAACACATTGGTTCAGATCGGCGAGAATTTGAATGTGCCGATCCGCTCAAAGAGCTGGATGCTCTTGTCGCACAATACCAATCCGTTTCAATCCCGGGACTGCCGCGATTTTGCGGCGGAGCGGTCGGCTACGCGGGCTATGACGTGATTCGGTACACCGAAAACCTCCCGCACGTTCCGCAGGACGATCGTCATCTTCCGGATCTGTGTTTCGCATTGTACGATGCGATGGTCATCTTTGATCATATCCGCAAGGTCGTGCTGGTGGTTGCACTTGCCGATACCGCGCTGGGCGATCTCGAAGAGTCGCGTGCTCGTGCAGAAGAGCGACTGGAAGTCCTCTGTCGGCAACTCGCATTCAGCGGTGGTGATGTCGAACTCACCGACATCGACTTGACGGTCGAACCGGTTCCGGAAGTCAAGTCAAATTTCACTCAGCCCCAGTTCCATGACGCGGTCGAAAAATGTCGTGAATTCGTCAAAGCGGGAGACGTTTTTCAGGTCGTGATCAGCCAGCGTCTGCAATATCAAAGTCCCGCGCAGCCGCTGGATGTTTATCGTGCGCTCCGCATGGTGAACCCCAGCCCGTTCATGTTTTTGCTCAAGACTCCGGACGTGGATCTGGTCGGCAGTTCACCGGAAATCATGGTTCGTGTGGAAGACGGCGAAACGACGATCAGACCGCTGGCGGGTACGCGAGTTCGCGGAAAGACTCCGCAGGAAGACCGCGAACTTGCCGAAGAGTTGCTGGCGGATCCGAAGGAACGGGCTGAACACGTCATGTTAATTGATCTGGCTCGTAATGACGTCGGTCGGGTCGCCCAGTTTGGAACAGTGACGTTGTCAGACGTCATGGTCGTCGAACGTTACAGCCATGTGATGCACATCACTTCAAATGTTTCCGGACAACTTCGCGAAGGCTTGACTGCGATTGAAGCATTGCGGGCGGGTTTGCCTGCCGGCACAGTTTCCGGTGCGCCCAAAGTGCGCGCCATGGAAATCATCGATTCGATTGAGCCATTCAAGCGAGGTCCCTACGGCGGCGCGGTTGGTTATATTGACTTTACGGGAAACATGGACACCTGCATTGCTCTGCGAACGCTGGTGATCAAAGACGGCACAATTTACGTTCAGGCCGGAGCCGGAATCGTGGCGGACAGCGTGCCGGAGACGGAATACCGTGAAACTCTCAGCAAAGCACGCGCGATGCTGAAGGCGATTCACATTGCTGAAACACAGTTGTAGAAGGACAGGGGACGCGATCGTGACTTCCGCCTGGCAATCACTCAAGGGGCATCAGGAACAGCGAGCCCTGTTTGCGCGTTCTGTGGAACGTGGCCGCCTGTCGCACGCTTACGTGTTAACCGGAGCGGAAGGTATCGGCAAACGCAAATTTGCGCGCTTGCTGGCGCAGTCCATGTTCTGTCGCGAACATGCAGCCCATGAAATCGAAGCCTGTGGCGAATGCCGAGCGTGTCGCGGCTTCGTTGCTGGTAACTGGCCCGACTTCATGGAGATCGGCCTGCCAGCCGGCAAGACCGAGATTCCAATTTCACTGATCCTTGGCGAATCCGACAGACGCGGACGCGAAGGACTGTGTTTTGAACTGTCCATGTCACCGCAGGCGTCAGAACGCCGCGTGGCTCTGATCAATGATGCACACCGTATGAATCAGGAAGGTGCCAATGCACTGCTGAAGACGCTGGAGGAACCCCCCGCAAACGCCCTCATTTTGCTGGTCTGCGACAACCCGGATTCGTTGTTGCCCACCATTCGGTCACGCTGCCAGGTCATTCGCTTCTTCCCGCTGACCGAAGCGGCTGTCAGCGACATTCTGCTTTCCGAACAAATGGTGGAAACGCCGGAAGAAGCCCTCCAGATCGCCGCCATGTCGGAAGGCAGCATCACGCTCGCCCAACAACTGCTGAATCCCGACCTGCGGGCGTTGCGGGAAATGGTGAGCGGACAAATGGAACTGCTGGAGCAGATGAAGCCGCTTGAGATTTCGAAGCATGTGTCCGATGAGCTGGATCGAATTTCGTCCGGCACCGAAGAGGCACGACGTAATGCCAAATGGCTGCTGCGTTTCATCGCAGGATTCCTCAATGATCGCCTGAAACGCCTGACGTCCGGAGATTTTTCTGATCCGCTGTTGCAGCGATTCGGTGTCAGGTCCGGCGTTGATCTGCTCGCACCGCTTCTTGACCGCATCATCGTCGCTGCGCATCAGATTGAAGGAAATTCCTCGGTGCGACTGGTCCTTGAAGCCATGTTCGACGATATGGCGCGCCAATTGAGACTCGGCCCGCTCTCGGCACGGTGATTGCCACTATTCGAGTGCATCCAGTCGTTGTTCCTGGCGCGGGCTTCTCCCGCAACCCGAGAAGAGCTTGAAGTAGTTTTTAACCGCGGATTTCACGGATCCCTCAGATAAACACAATGTGACTCATCCGTACCATCCGTACTGCTAACACTTGAATTCTTATTGTCCCGCAAAGATGATCAGGCGACGGTTTGTGGAGGTTGTTCTCGTACACCAACTTCGTCCTCACCAGGGTTGCGGGCGAAGCCCGCGCTGGGGCATCCGTGGTCAATAAACTGCGATTGGAAAGTCGACGTCATCCGCTTTGCGCCGCACAAAACTTCCTCGTCCTGCGCAAATCCAGAACGCATGTAGTGCAGAGATGAATAATGCGGCCGAATTTTCTGGTGCCGAGCCAACAGCTTCGCCCGCATCGACATGGCTAAGCGTCGAATCTCAATCGCCAGCGCAGCAGCGAACCGTTCGACTGAAAACTTAGCGGAACGCTCGGTTGTTCGGGCTAAACCGTGGCCAGCAACTCGCGGGTTTCCTGCCGCGTGCGGTAGCGGCGAGAACTGTCCTTCGAGCGATGTTCGTCAATTCGCTGAGGCTGACCGGCCACCACGCTGAACAGCTTGCCAAAATCCTTCACAAGACGACACCAGATCTCCTGTGAGATCCCCAGACGATCAAACAACGCAGCAAACTGCTTCGGCGTCGAACCTCGCTTCCCCGAACGAGTCTGCCGAGCCGTCCAGTCCAGAAGGCTCAGGTAATCTGCCGTTGACATCGGCAGAAACCCTTTGTTGCTGCAACGATCCCCTTGTTTGTGAACACACGGTCCCGTCGTACTCGATCCGCCCCGCAGCTCCACCGGTGCCAGATGACGACTGCCATTGTTGCCCGTGTCTCCGACGCGGGACTCCTGTCGTGGCTGGTCTCCCAGCGGAACTACGCGACCGTTCGAAATCAGAACATCGCCAGCGTCCTCATCGGTCGTGTCTGCATCAACTGAACACTGAACACTGCCAACTGAAAACTTCACCTGCACATCGTGACATCGCTTCTGAGCTGACGTAAAATCGCTGGCTTCGATCGTCTCTGCCAAAGCCGCCCGAATCGGATTCAAATCCACATACGCCGCACACGCCAGAATCGCCGTTTCGTCCAGCAGTCGAACCGCGCGATACCGCGCCTGCCAAAATTTCCCGACCTCAAAATCTTCTTTATTGGCCCGCTGAGCAATGTTCTGACTCAGCAACCGCATCCACCATGAGAGATCGCTCAGCCGACTGCGGATCACCTTCAGCTTTGCCTTGTCCTTGCGGATGTGGTTGAGTTCAAATTCAGTAGGTTCCTCGGGCTTTCCGTCTTTGTCACGTCGCTCTGGACAAAGCATCAGCCACCGCCGCGCGACTTCAGAATCCTCCCACTCCGCCACCACATCCGGCCAGCTTTTGAAATGGGGTCAGGAGTCAATAGTGCGCAGCACCCTCCGGGCCATTTGGCTATTGACTCCTGACCCCATTTCAAAAGCCCTGATGAATCAACTGCTCATCAAGCCACCG
>JANOUN010000799.1:0-9835 GCA_031416875.1 Planctomycetota bacterium
AAGTCAGATTTCATTCCTTGACGCTGAAGACGTTCACCAGCTTTTGAAAGTCAACGACAAAACGTTCGCAGCGTTCCGATCCTCGGTTCCCATGCCTGGTGCTCTGCCGTCCGCCCATGGCACCGCATTCAACGATTTTGCACCTCGTGCGAAGAGCATCAATTCTCCTGTTTGAGCCATGTAGAAGTGTGATACGCACCAAGTGCTTTTCTTCATGACGATGGTGCGATACGCATCGCTGGATGCACCCTGCGTGAATCGCAGAGCAGAAAGCGGATGACAAGCCTCCCTGGACGCGATAAACTGCCCGACACTCTGCCAGGGGCGACTGCCCCGGAGAACCGTACTGAGGCACGATCATGCTGAAACATGCTGTTTCCAGACGAACAATGCTCGTGGCTTCCGCGACCGGGCTGGCTGCGCTGCCAGGTGTCGGCCTGTCGCGTGCTGCCGCAGGCGAGTCTGTGACTTCTGGTACCGTGACGGCGGGAACGGCGAAATCCACGATTCTGTTTTTCCTGTGCGGCGGAGCCTCGCATATGGATACGTGGGACATGAAACCCGGCGCGCCGCTGGAATATCGCGGTCCATTTTCGCCGATCGCGACGTCCGCGCCGGGGGTGATGTTGTCCGAACATTTGCCGATGCTGGCGCAACAGGCGCACCATCTGGCGGTGGTGAATTCGATCGGTGGCTCAGTGAATACCAATGATCATCACGCTGGCTACTATTACAATCTGACAGGGCACGTTCCGGATGCGACGTTTTTGTCGCTCGCCAACAATCGAACGCCGATGCCCGGTGACTGGCCATTCATCGGCTCGGTCGTTGCATCGCGACGCGGGCGGAACGGAGATCTGCCAAGCGCGATCACGCTGCCTCATAAACCCAGCAAAGCGCCCTACACAAGACCGGGGCAATTCGCAGCGCGTCTCGGTGTCGAATACGACCCGCTGTATCTGCAGGGAAGTCTGGATCAGCCATTGAAGTTTCAGGCTCCCTCGCTGGAACTCTCTGCCGGAACCGATCTGAACCGAATCGATGTCCGCCGGAATCTTCTCAAATCGATCGACGCCGCGCGGTTCGAATTTGAATCGGCACAGAAAGCCAGTCGCTGGAATCGGCAGCAGGAACGAGCGTTTTCACTGCTGACCGCGTCAAATACGGCATCCGCCTTTGACGTGTCGCAGGAACCTGTCACATTGCGAAAACGATATGGTGAGACAGTCAACGGGATGAGCCTGCTCCTGGCACGCCGACTTGTGGAAGCGGGTGTTCCGTTTATCACTGTCTTCTGGATGGAAGACGAAAAGCGTCTTGCCAAAAAATGCGCGAGTGCCGGAGGCTGGGACACGCATGGAAACAATTTCCATTGCCTGAAGGAGGATCTGCTGCCGGAGTTTGATCGCGGGTTTTCGGCGTTGATCGAGGATCTGGCACAAAAGCAGTTGCTCGCACAGACGCTGGTGATGGTGACCAGCGAAATGGGCCGGACGCCAAAGATCGGTGACCCCCGATCCGGCGGAATCAGCGGTGCGGGCCGCGACCACTGGACTCACTGCCTGACTGACCTTCTGGCAGGCGGCGGTATTCGAGGAGGTCAGTCATTTGGGTCCAGCGATCGGCTGGGGGAATATCCAAAAGACAACCCCATCACGCCCGCCGATGTGGCTCACACGGTTTATCACGCGATGGGAATCCGCGACCTGCAGGCCACCGACGAACAAGGCCGCCCCTTCAACCTGCTGGATGCGGGACAGCCTTTGTATTCGTTGTTTTGAAGGGAATGAGGATTGCCCGGATGCTGACGCTGTGTCAGAATGCCGCAACTCTAAACACCGGCGGCCAGAGATCTGTTGATTAATGTGGGATAAGCTTCCAGCTTGTCAAGATTACTGAAAAGCATTGACTTTTCATTAAGCAATGGCAA
This sequence comes from Planctomycetota bacterium, assembly GCA_031416875.1. Classification (GTDB taxonomy): domain Bacteria; phylum Planctomycetota; class Planctomycetia; order Planctomycetales; family Planctomycetaceae; genus SXXK01. The sequence goes on from JANOUN010000799.1 coordinate 1,931, forward strand.
GCTGGAAGTTTACCCCCACATAGAAATCCTGACCACATTAACACCCCGCTACCGCCATTCCGCTGAAAGTACAGGACGGCACAGAAACATGAAAACAAATCCCGTGAAGGCCGCACTTGCTGCCGGACAACCACAGGTCGGCACATGGCTTTCGTTCGGTGATGTGTTCACGGCACGGCTGATGGCCAAAACCGGGTTTCCGTGGCTGACGGTGGATCTGGAACATTCGCCGATTGACTGGCAGATGGCATCGCTGATGTTCGCCGTGATTGCGGATGCTGGCTGCGTGCCGTTGGCTCGAGTCCCTCGTGGTGATCATGATCTGATTAAACGCGTCCTGGATGGCGGCGCGTGGGGTGTCGTTGTGCCGATGGTCAACACAGTCGAACAGGCGAAAATTGCCATTGCGGCAGCGAAGTATCCGCCGCAGGGGAATCGTTCGATCGGCGGCAGTATTCCCGCACAGAATTTTCAAACAGGCACTGGCGAATACTACCGTCGAGCGAACGACGAGATTCTGGTCGTCCTTCAGACTGAGTCACCGGAAGGAGTCGATAACGCCGAAGCAATCTACAGCCTTCCCGGAGTCGATGCAATTTTTGTCGGGCCAAATGACTTGTTCTGGCAGATGAAGAAGCCGGATGGGACGGAACCGACCGCGGAAGAATTTGAAGCCATGCTTCAACGCGTGCTTGCTGCCGGAAAGAAAACGGGGACTCCGGTGGGAATTCACTGCCAGGAAATCTCCGAAATCCAGCACCGCATCAGCGAAGGCTGGCAGTTTCTTGCCCTGCAAAGCGAGCTGAAAATGATGGTGTCCAAAGCGCAGGAACTCGTCCAGGGACTGGGACTGGAAACCGCATCGGACCTTGTGCGTTATTAGGCGTTGTTTCCACCCCTATGAAGTGTGAGGACACAACAGCAGGAGGTGATTTTTTCTGTCTCCCCCCTTCTGAAGTCTCGCATCCTTGCCTGGCTTTCGCAACCCGAATCGTCGGCAGATCTTCGCCAGTGACTTGCCGCGATTTTCCCCGAAGTGACCTTGCAGGCTTGACGAGGGGTAATGAACATAAAGAATAGAGTATTGTGGCCAGCGTGTGTTTGACCGCTGAATCTCCTCTCTGGATTTTCCAGCGATCTGACTTTGATCCAGTTGCCTTTCTTCCAGGGATTTTCTTTCGATGCCACTTTATGCTGCAATTTCTAATTCGACTGTCCGAGATTCGCTTGTAGTCCCGGCTTTAGCCGGAAAATGGGCTGAATGTTCATGGTTTGGCAGGCTAAATTTCCGCCTAAAGGCGGGACTACGAACAAAATGGGACAGTCGAACTAAACTCGTGTCGCTGTTTACTCTGCTGACGGCATTTTGCCTTGCAGGAAGTGACTGCTGCGCTCAGGTCGCGGCTAAGCAGGAAGCAGCAAAGCAGACCGGCTCCTCAAACACGCGAGAAGAGTTGCTGGCGGCATCCGATGGATGGCCGATCCATGCGACGTATTATGAATCTGCTGCCGGGAAGGAATCGCCGGTCGTCATTTTGCTGGCTGGCGCAGAAGGGCGTGACAAGAAAGACGCTCGTAATCGTCGCGTCTGGCAAAATACGGCGGTCGCACTTCAAAAGAGTGGCTGCGCGGTTCTGGCTGTGGACTTGCGAAAGCATGGCGACAGCATTCCCGAAGCGACGGAACCTGATTCGCCGTTGCTCAGGATGACACCCACTGAATACGTCGTCATGACCACATTAGATATGGATGCCGTGAAGACGTTTTTGCTCAGCGAGCATCAGAATGAAAAACTCAATATCCGCAAAACGGGCATCGTGGCCGTCGGTTCCAGTGCTATGGTCGCTGCTGCGGCCACGGTCGCCGACTGGGAAAAAAAACCTTATCCGGACGGGCCGACACTTGAGACCAGCACACCGCGCGGACAGGACGTGCGGGCGTTGATCATGTACAGCCCGAACGCCGGTGTGAAAGGCATCAATTCAAATACAATCATGAAGTCCATCAAGGTACTTCCGATCGCAGTGCATGTCATCGCTTCGAAAGATGTTAAGGAAGATGCTCGCAGCGCGGATAAAATTTTTAAAGCAGTAGAAATCAAAGACGATCAATTCAAGGATACTCGCAAGTACACAACAGTCGCCGGTGAGATTACCGCAGAAGGATTCCTGGAAGGTCGATTTGCTGATCCGACAAATAAGGACATCACAGAGTTTTTAACCAGGAATCTCAAGGAACTCGATATGCCGTGGACGTCACGCAAGAGTCGTCTGTAAGCGTCAATGTCGAAGTCTGGCTTCCGCAAGTGACCTGACGGACAATGAACAAGATCGCGATTGCACTGCTCGTGTTGGCTGCTTTTGCAGAGAATGGCCCGGCCCGATCCGCGGATGAGACGGATTCTGCGCAAGTTGAATCAGAGACATTGTTCGTGCGGAGAATCGCTCCGCTGCTTCGCGAAAAGTGTTCCGCCTGCCATGGGAATACGCCGGGAAAGATCGATGGATCGTTCGATGTTCGCTCGCTGGAATCGCTGCTTATCGGAGGCGACAGCGGGACACCAGGCATTGTGCCAGGCAAAGCTGACGAGAGTCCGCTGTATCTCGCGGCGAGCAGGTCCAGCGACGACTGGTCCGCGATGCCGCCGAAGGAAGCCGAACAACTGACCTCCGAGCAACTGAAATGGTTGCGAGCGTGGATTGCTTCCGGTGCCGAATGGCCGAGCGTCGAGCAAAAACTCGCCATCGAAAGAGAGCACGCAGATGAGTGGTTTGCCGAAGATGGAGTTGTCGCCGCGACGGCAGGAGGTCTGTCGCCCGATTGGACGAACCGCAGATACGATCCGGCCGGTCGCTTCAAACAACTCAGCCAGTTTGGTGGCAACGTAATCGACAAATTGATCGCCTGAGTGAAGTCCTTCCGCAGATTGTGACCGGACCTGTTTGCCGTCACATGAACAACCTTCCGATTCCCTGCCGTGAAGAAGCAGAGTTCTGCAGGGAGTGCTGCGGCAACTTCTGCCACATCGCCAACAGCCGGCGCAATTCGTACTCGTTGAATCCGAGTCTGCGCGACGCAGCCATGTACATCCGCTTTATCGGACGAGAATTCTTACGAAATCCGATCGACGAGACGTAACCTGAACGTGATCCTTGTCATCGTGGCACTCCGATGATGCAAAAAACGAGACGTTGCAGGAGACAAAAGTGATCAACCTTTACACACGCCCCATCGTGCTGATCGCCGGGATGATGTCGGTTTCTTCCACCGGCTGTATCACAGGCACAAACACATTTTCAAACGCGACTGTTCCAACCACCAGGTATTGCAGCATCGCTGATACACCTGCACCGGTGTTCGACATCCCCGCGGCGACGGATAACTCGCCAGCGACGAGAGATCTGGAAAGGAACAAGCCAAATCCTGACAAGGTGAGTCTGGTTCCGTAGGTGATCGGCAGCAAGAACCGGCCAGCAACCCGGTCCGGAGAAAAAACGCCGCCGAAACGTCAGCGTGGATACTGTATCCACCGACGTTTCAGGACCTTTTGCCCTGAATCCTGCTGATCAGCATTTCCACAACCTGTGCAACCGTAAGGTCGGATGTGTCCACGACCACGGCGTTTTCGGCTGGTTTCATGGGCGCGTGCTCGCGGGTTTCGTCGCGGTCGTCACGTTGGCGGAGCTGATCCATCACGACGGAAACTGGCTGATTGACGCCTTCGTAAGACAGCTCGCGCTGTCGTCTCCGGGCTCTGGCTTCAAGGTTCGCTTTGACGAAGAATTTATGTTCAGCGCCGGGGAAGACCACTGTTCCCTGATCACGACCTTCGGTCACCATGCTCCCGCGTTTCCCGATTTCCCGTTGCAGTTCAACCAGTCGTTCGCGGACGCTGGGGTTTGATGCGATGATGGAAGAGATTGCTGTTACTTCCGGCGTGCGGATTTCCGACGTCACATCCAGTTCATTCAGCAGCAGTCGATCCTGGTCGAACGAAATCGTTAATCCACGGGCGATTCGGGCGACCGCTGAAAGATCGTTTTCATCGGTCGCTGCATTCAGCACAGCCAGGGCAACGGCGCGATACATCGCTCCGGTGTCAAGGAAACGAACGTTGAGCCGTTCAGCGAGTAACCGGGCCACGGTACTTTTGCCGGACCCTGCTGGTCCGTCGATCGTGATGATCATGTTCTCAATTATCCTGCAGGACAAGCAGCACTTCTTTGATTTGATACGCATTCAGCTGCACCACAATTCCGTGATCGGTGATTTCGGCTGCGACTTTCTGTGACCGGTCGGCATTCACTACGAACGCTGCCGTTGGTCGGCGGGCTGTGCGGATCAGGCAGTTTGCCGATACCCCCTCGGTTTCGGTCAGCAGCAGAGACAGCTCTTCACCTCGATCGTCGGTGGCCGGACGAACTGCCGAATGAAACAATTCCACGTTTCGAGCTGAAAGTCCGAGTACCCAACTACTCGCCATCGACGACGGGGTGGTGCCGGCCGTTTGAGTCACGATCGCCGGTGTCATGGCATCGACTGCCGTTCGCAACGGGAATGATTGATCAAAATCGATCGTAAACTGAAATTCACGGGACGGTTCACTTTCGACAATCAGCAGACTATCAAACATTCGCGGACCTGATCGGCGATGATAAGGACGTCCATGTGTTGCAATGACGACACGATGCTCCGGATCGCTGACCTCCACGTAATCCGGCGATTCAAAACGCTCTGAACGAAAGCCTGCAGCATGCCCCATGACGCTGCGTGTGACAGAAGCGGCTTCGTTGTCCCAGGCAAAGCGACAGCCAAAATAAGTCAGCCAGGGGTTGCCCTTAACTCGCGTGACAAGTCGATCAAAAATCAAGACAACATGAATTCTGGGTTGGACGCGATCAACCGATGTAACCTGTCGCACGACAGCCAGTGTGGCACCGTCGGTTGGCGACCGGATTTCAGCCGTTGTCTCGATTGAAGCGAACACGGTCCCCGCATGAAGAATCCTGTGCTCTGTGAGATGGGTCGTTGAATATGCTGACTTCCGAACTTCATCGCTTCCATCGTCTGGCAGCGTCTGTTCCCGTTCGTAGCGAAAGCACGCCTGCTGGCTCAGGCGATTCCCGCGTTGCTGATGATATGTCACTGCCGCGATGCCGCCGGTGCGGTCGCTGAGCGTCACCTCGAAGTGCCGATTTCGCAGCGTCAATGATTCGGCGAGTGGCGGTTCACGAGGAATTGCATCGAGAATTGACTGAGGTGTCTGGTCGGAACCACTTTCGACAAGCCATGCGAATCCCCCCGGAGGCAACTTGACCAGCAGTCGCTCTTTGTTGCTGATGCGCTCCGCAAGTTCGATCATTTTCGAAGCCGCCGGACGTTTCCAGGAATCCGGCCATGAAACATCGACAATGCGACCGAACGGAATGGTGTTGGCAATAAACAACCCTCGGATTTCAGCGGTCTGCTGCGGAATTCGTGAGCGGAGGGCTGAGATCAATTGGTCAGAGGCGGCGTTGAGTTGAGTGTCGAGGGATGCGGATGCCGAATTCAGAGCAGTGTCCTTGGCGGACAACATCTTCGCGGTATCGACATGCTGCAACTCAAGTTCGGCGAGTTCTGTTTCGATCTGTGTGAACTGCGCGTTGATGACGTCCGCTTCTGCTTCAGCCTTTACCAGCCGAGTCATTACGAACAGCGTGCGGAGCGAATCCAGTCGCTGTTGAAATTGACGCAACCTTGCGGGGCCGGATACGGGGGCTTCGGTCTTGAGCACCGAGGATTGAATCAGATACGGCGCGAGGTATTCAGCGTGCTGATAGCGTTCGGTCATGCGGTTGCCGTGGCAGATATGCACCAGGGCATCCATCGTGGCGAATTCGCCAAGCACCGGTGCGTAACTTGCAGCAATTTGCAGATCGTGCAGCCACGGCGTTTTCAATGAAGGCAGTCGGGCGAGAAACAGAGCAGCGGTATTATCGTCCTGCATACTTTCGTTGTAGCGATCAGCAAATCGCAGAAATCCGGCGGCACTGTCGATAGCCAGTGGGATTCTTGATGCGGCGGGAATCTGCGAACCGTCCGGAGCCTGCCACTCAAACTGGCTGCGTTCCTTGTCGGGATAGAGTCCGTCGTCAAGTGCAATATGCAGGGCGGATTCAAAACCGAAGTACATCAGCAGCGATGGAAAAGACGCCGTCAGACCAAAGCGACGCCGAGCCCAGTGCACGGGCGGAGAACCGACGATGTTCGTATACGTCCGGCGACAGCGTTCGATGTCTGTCAAGGTGGCCGCCATAGAACCCAGCGACGGGCGAATCTCAGCGTCATGGCCGGTGAGCAACGTCAGCTTGCCATCGGTAATCGCCTGCTTCAGTTGCGCTGCGAGTGATGCGTCTTTCTGAACCCATGTCGCAAGGTCACGTCCAGTTGCGAACAGATTGAGTCGAGTTGCTGGTGTGGCGGATGCGACGAGATTCGAGACTTCGGATGTCGACTCGTCGTCGCCGGGGATGCAGAGATCCAGCAGGTAGCAGTTCATTGGATAGAACTTCTCCCGGGTGTCGCGGAGATGTTCGAAACATCGCATTAAATGCGCTTTGACCGTGGCTTCATCGCCGAGGAGTGATGCGTCTGCGGCCAGACGAACTTCGCGGCTCAGAAGGATGTTATCGGCATCCACGAAATGATGGCGCCGGCGACTCAGTAATTGCACTTGCAGCATGACAATGCCGAGTGCGAGGAAATGTTCGATCAGAACGGGCGTCGTGGCAGTGTTTGTGGTGAGCCGGGATGCGTTAACATCGGGGCAATCTGCGGCATGTGCGGTAGCCTCGGTGTCTGAAATATTTGTCGCATCCGGGGAACCGGCTTCATTTGTCAATGCCGCATCGATCGCGTTCAACCAGTCTTCTCGTTTCGAGCAACCGGCCAATACGATATGGCCCTGTTCTTGAAGGACGGCACGCCATTCGTGCGGCATCCATGATTCTGACGAAGCGGGAACAAAGACAATGCGGCGACCAGGATAGGCGGTGAGAGATTCCGCCTGGCGAAAAAGCGGAATGCTGTTTGATCGCTGAAGCAATCGAGGATGCCATGCGCAAGCCACGGCGTTGAGCAGACTTGCGGCGTCCTCTTCCGGAAGGTCGGTCGGCAGATCTTCGATGGAGTATCCTGGAATCAGCACGCTGATTTCAGAGAAGTCTTGAGAGACAGACATTGATGGCAGGTTCGTGGTGAAGGATAAAGTACCGTTTAGACTCCAGTCATCGGCGACATCGCCGCGCTGGTAAACTCGCGGCGTGCGTCCACTGATGCTGATGCTGATGCTGATGCTGAAAGTGTCAAACGTGTACGTATCGCCATAATATAACGCGCGCGGCAAACAATAACATATAGGGCACGAGCGCGTGCAGACAGGTTACGCGTGACTCACACTGGCCGAGTGCAGGTTCAGAAACTCCCTCGGGATCATCCTGGGACTAAACCGTCACTCCTCAAAACTGCCGACATTCGCGGCATTCTGGCTGGAACAATCAGAATTTCCGAGTTTCACGGAACTTCATTTTGGCAAATCTCGTCAGAGATTTTGGCCGAAGGTCGGAATATCCGGTTTTGTGAGTTCCAAATGGGCTGAAGTCAGGCTGAGTTGCATTTTTCCGCAGATTGCGGCGGTTTGGTGTTTCAAAATTGGTTGACGGGACCGCAAAGCTGTTGGTATTTTTGCAAAACGGCAAATTCCCGTCGAACTCCTGTCACTTAAATCTGCAAATAAATCGAGGCGTATTATGGCGGAACCAGTCAGCGCATGGGGCATTGACATTGGTCAAGCGGGCCTGAAGGCGATGAAACTTCGCGTCTCAGACGATGGCGAACGCGTAGTGGCGGTAGCGTTTGACTATA
>JANOUN010000800.1:0-2280 GCA_031416875.1 Planctomycetota bacterium
ACGCGACCATCACCATGGATATGCCCCAGAGAATCTTTCGGCTGACACCTGGGGTTCGATGGGCGCACTTAGGCGTATCGACACGCGTTTTTGCCTTTCCATTGCAGGATTTGTGATCCCTAACTTTGAACTTTCCATTCGTCTCCATCGGGGACTCCCTCATCCTTCACGGCAGTTAGTGCATCTCTCACTTAGGACCGTTCTGGGTTTTAGTGTCGTCTTTCGCTCCGCGAAAGCCACGGAACTTTCGCAGAGCGAAAGGCGACAATGGGACAGCAATTTCCTGACCGGTCCTTAAGTCCACGCCATTGCCTACATGACTGGCAGGATTCCAATTTTCAGATTGGTCGGGTGAGCTGACGATCTGAAGACTCGATGAGTGGCGCTCTGGAAATCGTCCGGCTTTGCGAAGTAAATATTGGGAACGTACTTCTGCGGGTTGCGATCGACCAGCGGAAACCATGTGCTCTGAATCTGCACCATCAGGCGATGCCCCTTCTGAAAACGGTGCAACACGTCCAGCAGTTCAAAACGAATGCGTGTCGGCTCACCAGGAACCAGAGGTTCCGGCTTCGCATAATCGTTGCGGAACCGTCCGCGAATCACTTCGCTGCGAATCAGCATCTGGTAGCCCGCCAGTGGAGTGGATTCCGGAGCATCCGGATGCACGTCGATCAATTTAACGATCCAGTCGGCGTCAGTCCCGGTTGTTGAAACCCACAGGTCCGCTTCAATGGGCCCGGCCAGCACAGTGTCCTCCTTGAACGCATCTGTTTGATACGTCAGCACGTCCGGTCGGCGCGAGGCGAATCTCTGGTCATCGACCATGTACTCGATCGTCATTCGGGGAGTAATGGTCTCACTGTATGGAACAGGCTTGTTCGGATCGCTGACGAACATGTCATTGGATTCCTCGTGCTCTGCGTCCGGCTGGCTGTCCGGAGCGGTCCAATCCAGTCGTCCCCGATCGTGCAGGAACAGCTGCTTCGGTTCCGTCGTTCGCGGTGGCCAGTGGTCAAAAGTCCGCCAGACGTTGGAACCGGTTTCAAAGACAGTGGCTTCAGCCGGTGCCGGAAAGTCCTTATCTTTGAGATACTTTTCGAAGAACGGCAGTTCAATCTCGGCTCGATAGAATGCCGAAGTCTTTGACCCGAACGTTACGTTCCCGAGTTTGTCACCATCTACAGAAGCTCAGCCATTTAAACGCATGGGCCAGAAAAAACGAACCATGGTGCAGGAAGTCGTCAAAGTACCAGTCGCCCACGGGGGCCTGTGGCGAAACGGCTTTCAGCGCCGGATGCGCGTCAATCATGCCGGCGGCGGCATAGAAGCCCGGATAAGAAATCCCGTACATACCGACGCGACCGTTATGGTTTGGCACGTTCTTCAGGAGCCACTCGATCGTGTCATAGGCATCCGAACTCTCATCAACATCCGTCGGTTTCGTCTTGTTCTGCAGGTGAGGCGTGACCTGCGTGAATTTACCTTCAGAGGCAAATCGTCCGCGTACATCCTGATTAACGAAGATATAGCCAGCCGTGATAAAGAGTTCGCTCGGCCCCAGCTTCGACGGATACTTGTCTTCACCATACGGCGCGACGTTGTATGGCGTGCGTTTCATCAGCATCGGATAGGTCTTTGTCGTGTCGTTCGGAACGAAGACCGACGTCATAAGCTTCACGCCGTCCCGCATTGGCACCAAATACTCGTGCTTGGTGTAATGCAGTCGGATGTAACTTTCCGCCTGGTGAGTCTCCTGCGCGATCGCGACAGGAACATCTCCCGCAACGACGAGACAAGAACACAATATCAGCGTTGCGTTTACGAAGTTTCTCATATTAAAACGGACCCCTGAATTCGCATCTCTTTGTTCGGCGACCACCACGCTGTTTTGACTTTTACGTACACCGCATTCATCCAGACTCAGTCCATCAGAAAGCGCTCCGTGCGAATGAGATGGCTCTGGACTCAGGCTGATAATACGCCAGTCGCACTTGTCCCCATCGAGCATTGATCACCACCAGACGGAGGTATCAACGCAAGTCCCATCACGGCCCGGCTTGTCCGGGCAGGATAATGATCCCCTAAAACGCTGAGTTTATGATCATCGCTCCATGCAGACAAGCTGCATGGTGGCGAAATACGCATGTCTGAGGACTCGTGCGGTCACGAGTCCGGCCGCAATGCTGCCACTTCGAGAAGTTGCGGCTCGCATGCGCAAGCGGTTTCTGAGTGACGCTGCCGTGTCACTGGCGGAAGAACAATCAAAAGTCGCAAATC
>JANOUN010000801.1:0-10168 GCA_031416875.1 Planctomycetota bacterium
TCGAGCGCCTCGCAAGCATTGCTGAACGCCTCCCCCAGCGTCCCGCCGCTTGTAATGATGTCGGGAATGTCGCTGAAATCGACAACATAAGCCGGATCTTTCGCCTCGTAAGTCACGGTAAACACGTAACCGCGGTATTCATGCGTCGTTTTCATGGCCTGATACCGATCGCGTCGTTACCGAAGTAGTCCACCTTCAGGAGCTTGGTGGTAGCTTCACTCAACGGAAGCTTCAGGCGCATTTCAGGCTCGGCGATTTTCTCGTTGATCGATGGCTCGACGCTGTTCTGTGCGAGAAGTGTCCGAAACTCGGTTTCAGAGCCGTAGAACCAAGATTGTTCCGGCTGCTCCAACGAGGCAACTTGGCCTGCGTTTCAGTGTAGCAGAATAAGTGGGGCTGCCAAATCTGCATCGGCTGGTGCTGCGACAAGGATGCATCCAGTGAATGGTGGGCGTCGATTCGCTGTTGAGTCCTTGCGATTGAGTCCCAACGGGACGGCATGATGGCGCCACGGGCGCGAGCCCAATGCAGCTTGGTTTAGACCAAAAGTCAAAGTGGGACAGGCTGCCAGGGAACGTCGTGAACTCAAACGAAATTCGTTATGCACCGGCCCGTTGGGCCTGAACGCACTGTGCGGCGAACCATGCCCGTGTGGGTTCGACGGGGAGCCATTGAACAGCCTATAATCAAAACTTAAAGTGTTCGGCTGCCGGTACCGTCATCATATGAATTCGCAAGGATTCCATTCTCGTGGTTGAACATCTGAATTCTTGTGAATTCAGCTACGATAGATCTACGCTCCGTCTCCAGTTAGCCTGACACAGTTCACGCGGATTCACAGAAAGTTGCCCGTTGAAAAAGAGACCGGACACTTCAAACACCGCCGAAGCCAAGCATGCCTGGGTTGCGTTTCGGCGTATTCCGAAATTGCCGGTGCTCGCTGCCGTGGTTGCTGTTCTCGTGTTTGCCGTTTGGGTCGTGCCCAAGCCTCGCTATGCTGTCGTTCCCGTCGATGGAAGTCCCCGATGGGCAGACTCAGACGAATTGCAGCAGCGGCGGATTGTCTGGCAACCGTCGGTTGAGCTGTCGTCGATTGTGCCGCCCGACATGGCCAATGCCTCGCTGATTGCACCCCGCTTCGCGGACGGCGGTACATCGCTGTACTTCACGCTGCGATCAGAGGGCGGGCAGGCAGACATCTACCGCAGCCGACTGACTCATGGTGAATGGGCAGCGGCGGAACCCGTGACATCGCTGAACTCGGCATCGGATGACATCGGTGCCGTGCCGTCCTCGGACGGACGACAACTGTTCCTGTATTCGAATCGATCGGGTGGGCTCGGCGGGTTCGACGTCTACGTTTCGAAGTGGCAGGACGGAGACTGGACTCTGCCAGCCAACGTTGGCACGCCCGTCAATTCCACGGCTGACGAATATGATCCGGCGATTTCGCCAGATGGCCGTTCGCTCTATTTTGCGTCGAATCGCGACCGTGCAGCAGCCGCACGTGGCCCGACGGGCGATGAGCCAGGCGATGCGTGGAGCGGAACGCTGCGTCATCGCGAATCAAATACCATCGACGTGTATGTCGGCATTCGAGACGACATCGATGCGCCTTGGAAATCGGTCGCCTCGCAGGACGCGATCAATCGGCCCGACAGCAACGAAGGTGCGCCGTTTGTGCCGTCCAACGGGGCCTTCCTGTATTTTGCATCTGACCGAACTGTTCGAGTTGGAGAGAAGCGGAATCTCGATTTGTTCCGCAGCAACATCGCGACAGAAATGGCATCGGCGGCGGTTCCGGAAAACCTTGGGCCGGGAATCAACACGCCTGACCATGAAACTGAGCCCGCGCTGTCGCCGGAAGGATTCACGCTGGTATTCTCTGCCCATCGCGACGGAAACGAGCGTCTGTTTCTGAGTCGGGCCGAGGAGATTCGGTATGAAACGGCATGGGACACGTCGAATTTCGACTCGATGCTCGCAATCTGGACCCAGGCGTTGTTGTTGACGCTCGTGGTGCTTGTGATCGCTGCATTGTTGATTGCCGCGCGAGGAAAAATATCGAAAGCCGCAGCCTCCGGTCAGTTCTTTGCAGGCAGTTTAGTATTCCATGTGCTGCTTTTGTTTCTGCTGGCGATGTGGAATCTGCCAGGGGTGATGGAGGTCATCACGTCGAAAAAGTTCGATGCCGAAGCCTCCACTCAACTCTTTGACGACAATCAGCACCAGTCGCACGAAGACGGACGTGCTGCGTACGAAAAGCTGGCCGATCTCCAGTCGCTCGAAGACGTACCGCAATCCGACGTCGTGCGGCAGGAAACCGAATCGTTCAGTGTTCCCGAACGCAACGACAGTCCACTGCCCACGATCCCGATGGAAGTGGCTCGACGTTTGCCCCCGGAACGACTCCTGTTCGTTCCACCGAATCGCGCACAACCGCAGCCGGCCGCAGCAAAGAATGATCTGACTCCCGCGCTGTCGAGACCGGCACCGGCGATCGCGCAGGCTGTCCCGGAACTTGCGAAAGCCGCTGTCGAACTTCCGGAACCTGTGGCATCGCCGGGAGAACGCCCCATCGCGACACAGATCGACATGCCGCGTTCCGAACTCCAGGTTCCACCCGTTCAGTTCGACATCAAAGTTCCAAATGCAATGAAGCTCCGGATGAAGTCAACGACCAATCTGACCCCGCCCGCGGTTGAAATCGGACAAGAAAGGATGGCTACCACGCTCCGACTAGGCGTTGCGGCGCTCGATTGCCTGCAGTTGCATTGCATCCCGATTGATGAACTCCGCAAGGGAGATGTCTTCGATTGGTTGCGAGCGCTCAAATCCGACGGTGCGATCTGCGAATTTGGGGCGTCCGTCGAATCGGTGGAAGAAGGGCTGTTGTGCGTCGGCCAGGATGGCCTTGTTTCTCTGCAGGTGATCTTCAACCTGTTTCGGCAAAAGCTGGTGACTGAATTGTTTCCGCAGGCCCAGGCGGCTGGAGTGAGCATCATCGTGCGTCTGCCGCTTGCCAGTGGACTGCTTTCCGGCAAGTTCACTCGGCGGAGCACGTTCACGAAAGGCGACCATCGCAATTACAACCGCGATGGCCAGGCCTTTAATGTGGGCGAAACCTTTGCCGGACTGCCTTTTGAAAAAGGCGTCGAACTGGCGAACGAAATCCGCGTCCTGCTTCCGCAGAATATAACGATGGCTCAAGCCGCCCTGCGCTGGATTCTCGATCACGATGCGGTCACAACAATCATCCCCGGTGCGTCGTCCCCCGAACAAGTCACCAGCAACGCCGCCGTCAGCGACCTGCCGAGACTGAGCGACGAATTGCACAAGCAGCTGTCGGAGTTTTATCAATCCAAAGTTGCCCAACATATTCGCGGGCCGTATTGACGAGATGAGCAACAACGCTGTGCATAGGCCAATGCGATGTTCGCTACCTGCCTGAGCCAGGCGGAACGGACACGCGTGAAGGCAGACAGATCAGAATTGCGGCGAGCAGGGCGAGAGAAATATGGACCTCGTTGATGAACGCTGACTGTTGATGAAGTGACAGAAAATCGGGGCCGCGCACCTGGCCCGGTGGAGTAATCGCACGCTGCAGAGGCGAATACACGGCGACATAGTCGTATCCTGCCACGGCAGCGGACAGCACGCAGAGTGTAAATCCTGCGATCAGCTTCTTGCGTTTTCCGCGAGGTGTCGTGGCAATCGCAAGGCCGGTTGCTGCGATTGAGGTACTCAGGCAGATCGCTCCGTAAAGGTAGTAGAGTGGAAACCGGATGGTTGCGAGGCGGTCTTTGTCGATGGAATCAAATTCCGATATCCGCTGTTCGGCGATGCTTGTGATCACAAACAACACGGCGCCTCCGATCCACGCAACGAGAAACAAGCGGGCGGCCGTCAGAAACAATGCGTTCAGAATACGAGTCAGCACGGACACTTGAGACAGACCTTTCACAGTGATTGATGATCAGGGTTTTCAGCAATGGTTGAATGGATGGACGGCCGTACCGACAAATACGGGTTGAACGGCATTCTATCGGATCAGCATCGCGTCGCCATAGCTGTAAAAACGATAACGTGCCTCAATGGCTTTTCGATAGGCTTCCATCGTCAATTCGTATCCTGCCAGCGCGGCCACAAGGACCAGCAGTGTGGAGCCTGGCAGGTGAAAATTCGTCAGCAGGCGATCAATTACCTGAAACTGATAACCGGGGCGAATAAACAACTGCGTCCGCCCGTCCCACGGTTCTGTCCGACCGCAGGCTGCGTAAGCGGATTCCAGAGTTCTCACAGTCGTCGTACCGACGGCCAGTACACGGTTCCCGGTTGATTTCGTTTCTGCAATCGCTCGGCACGCATCAGACGGAAGACGACACCATTCGTCGTGCATGCGGTGTTCGGACAGTCGATCGGTTGTGACCGGTCGAAATGTGCCGATCCCGACATGCAATGTGACTTCTGCGGAATTGAATCCTCGATCTCTGCACGTCTGCAACAGCTCAGGACTGAAATGCAGGCCGGCAGTTGGAGCAGCAACGGAACCGGGTTGAGAAGCGTACGCTGTCTGATACCGAATTTGATCGTCTGCATCCGCCAGCTTGCGACCCATATAGGGCGGCAATGGCAGACTGCCGTATTCTGCCAGGATTTCCAGCGGTGTGCGAGGATCATCCACTGCAGCCTGCCAGCTTCCGTCATCCAGCTTTTGTTTCAGTGTCAGCAGCAGCGTCGAGCCTGAATGGGTACGAACGGGTTCAGCCGCTCCAAGCTGCTGATCATAGGCACGCACGACTGTAATCGATTCACCAGATTGCAGTCGACCGCGTGTGTCACACAGGATGATCCATTCGCCAGGGGCAGACTGTTCTACAAACAGGCCTTCCCAGCGTCCGCGGGTGGCTGTTCGGAAACCAAACATTCGCGCCGGGAGGACTCGCGTGTTGTTGAAGACCAGCAGGTCTCCCGGATCAAGAAACGCGGGTAGCTCACGAATGTGCGCATGCTGAATCGAGCCCTGTGCACGATCCACGACAAGCAGTCGAGAATCATCGCGCCGCGCGGCGGGACGGGACGCGATAAGTTCAGGTGGCAGGTCGAATTGCCATGTGGAGAGCTGATCTGGATCCAGTGGTGACATAGCGAAGTTTTACACAGGACGGCGTGTCGGAACGGGGAGGCGATTTCGTTCCGCGACTCGCATTCCTCTTCTCGAGCGCACGGATACAACGCGGCAAAGTGGTAACCATAAGTCACCTGAGGCGGCATCACCACGGTGGGAGAAGGGAATCTCAGTCGGCGGAGCGACTGAGCTGCGTAGGCGACGACGCTCCGCGACTCGCATTCCTCTCTTCACGGACGCCTGGAAACAACGCCGCACGATGGGAACCATAAGTCACCAGCGACGGCATCGCCACGGTGGGAGAAGGGAATCTCAGTCGGCGGAGCGACTGAGCAACGGAGGCGAACCTTTCCCGGCGAGCCGTGGTCTTTTGGCATAGTGTTTGCTTTTCCTTAGTACGATCAGTGGCCGGGTTTTCTGAGTGCAGATTCCTCCAGGGCTCCGAAAATGTTACGAGAAACAGAAAATACACTGGCGGCAGCGTCCGCCACCCTTGATCGAAACAATCGTCCGGGGCGTCGGCCCGGGACCGATACGATGCCAGCTTTGCAGGCGTTGACAGCTCAACAATCGGGCACTCGTCGCGAAACGACCAATGTAATGCAGAATGCGAACCACCCCGACAGACTTCTGGCCAGCGGTTCAGTCGTCACAGGCGAACAGTCGCTGAATTTTAGTCAGTGGGCGCAGATTGCCTGTGGAATCCGTCAGCGCATGGAAGCGGTTTCGGCATGCCTGGATCAGGTGTTCATGGGCCGTGGGTTACCAGGATTTCTGCTGCAGAATTCTTCCGTCGTACGACTGCTCCGCACCTTCACGGATCAAATCGGTGAAGTCACGCGAAAATCAATTTCGTGGGGTTGGCTGGCATCGACCGATTTATACATTGCGGCTGATGGCCAGATCGTGGTTATCGATCAGAACCTGTCGTCTCCAACGGGTATTGAACTTCTCGCCAGACTGATCGACCGCACACGGGCAGAATCAGTCACCGAGTTTAATGATCTGGCCCGCCGGATGGCCGAATCCGTGGTGACTTACAGTGAGGGTTCTGATGCCGCGTCCACGGTGGTGCTTGATCCGTGCCGGTACAATCCGACGTTCCGCGAAAACGAATTCCTGGCGCGTATGATCGGGGCGCAGATTGCGCATGCTGGTGAGTTGGTTGTCACGAAGGACGGCGTGGAGCTGGTGTCTCGCATGAAGCGAACCAGAATCCACACGATCGTGCACCGCGTGGATGACGATCTGCTCGACCCGAATTGCTTTCGACCCGATTCTCTGGTCGGGCTGCCGGGACTGTGCAAGGCATGGAAAAACGGCCGCGTGAATCTCGTGAACCCGCTGGGCAGCAGTGTTGCGAACATTCGCAGTTTCGTTCAACTGGTGCCCACGATGATTCGTGAATTTCTGGGTGAGGAACCTGCGTTGCAGATCGCCCCTTCACGAGAATGCTCCGCACCGGATGCGATGCGGGAATTGATCGAAGATCCGACGCGATTCGCCGTGCGGACCAATGATCCGATGCATCCTGCGCGACCGTATTTCGGAGATGCTGCGACAGCGTCCGAAACACTGTCGATGCTCAATGCCGTGCGCCGCAATCCGTCAAAATTTGTGACGCGTTCTCTGCTTCCGGACTCCGAGAGGCGAGGATTTAACCTCCGCGTGTTTTCCAGCATGGGCAAAGGCTTCTACATGCCTCGCTGTGGCATTGGTCGCCAGTGCCAGTCCGACGGCGGAGCCACTCTCGCCATCAATGATGATGTGTCAGCCCGTTTCGTGGGTTGAGCTGTCCATGTCGTTTGCGGATGAACGTCCGTGCCAGCGGGTAGCACGGCTGGCAGCTTGTGAATCTGCGATTCCTGTAGGGTGCGTGCAGCGGAGTGCAACGCACCACATTCCTGTACAATCGTACATTGTGTGTTTCGCTCCGCTTCACACACCCTACCGTAAATTGACAAACTGGTCGGCCCCAGCGGACGTAAGCGGCGCACACACTTCCCTCGTCACGAACCACACGCAAAATCGGGTTCTCCCGGTTCAGGTGTTTCCTGCACGGTTGCGCACCGAGTAGACTGCGGTGGCTGGAATCCTGTTCCCGCCATTTCTCCCGCCTGGTTTTCGTACTCCGAATTTCCCCCATGCCGCCGCGCCTCGCAACAACTCCTGTCGATTTCATCCGATCTGCCTCGCGTCGCCATTTGTTGCAGGTGGGATATTCCGGGTTAATGGGACTCGGTCTGAATTCGCTCAGACCGAGAACAGCGACGGCTGCCGAAGCATCGCCCGCTGTCGCCGCACCGCGTGCGAAGTCGCTGATCATTGTCTTCTGCACGGGTGCGATCAGTCATCACGACACGTTCGACATGAAACCAAACGCGCCAAAAGAGATTCGGGGCGAGTTCAATCCGGTTGCCACTTCTGTCACGGGAACTCAAATCTGTGAGCATCTGCCGCGGCTTGCCGCGCGCGCCCACAAGTATGCCCTGATTCGCAGCCTGTCCCACAAGGACAACAATCATCTGATGTCGACGCATCATGTCCTCACCGGTCACATTCAGCCAGGAGCCTTCTTTGACAAGGTCGCATCCCGCGATGACTGGCCGTGTTACTCGGCGGGGTGTGAGTACCTTCGACCGCGAAGCGACGGTATTCCGAGCGGCGTCAATCTGCCCACGTTTCTGATGTCGTCACCGCTGACATGGCCCGGTCAACATGCTGGTTTTCTGGGACCGAAATACGATCCGTGGCAAATCGTCGGCGATCCCAACAGTTCTGATTTTCGAGTCGACGCGTTGACACTGTCTCAGGGAATTGATGCCACGCGTCTCAATCAGCGCCGCGGATTGTTGAAGGCGCTCGATCAGCAGACGGACGTTTCTTCTGATCTGGGTGCCTATCGAATGACAGAAGATCAGAGGCTGGCGTTTACGATGCTGTCTTCCGGACAACTGTCGCAGGCGTTTGAGCTGAATCGGGAAGCCCATACTGTTCGGGATCGTTACGGACGACATGCCTTTGGTCAGTCGTTACTGCTGGCGCGACGCCTTGTGCAGGCTGGCGTCCCGATCGTACAGGCCAATATGGGGCCAGTGCAGAACTGGGACCATCATCAGGCGATCTTCACGACCTTGAAGGGACGCATGTTAACGCCGCTCGATCAGTCGGTCTCTGCGCTGCTGGATGATCTGGATGAAAGCGGTTTGCTCGATCAGACAATGGTCATGGTATTGGGTGAATTTGGTCGTACGCCAAAGATCAACAAAGACTCCGGCCGCGATCACTGGGGCCCGTGTTTCACCGGTCTGTTCGCCGGTGCGGGAGTGCTTGGCGGCAAGGTCATTGGCCACTCTGACGAGATTGGTGCGTATCCGGATTCCGCCGCATTTTCCCCGGATGACATCGGTGCGACCGTCTATACGGCGTTGGGCATTGATCCATTTGCCGTTGTGCATGATCGAATCAATCGTCCCGTGCATCTGAATCAGGGAACGGTGATTCAGGCGTTGTACGGCGATGTCAGTGTTTGAGTTTGTACAGGAATTCACGGTGCCGTTGACCCGTTGTTTCAATTCCGCTGATTGCTGATCGATTGAGCAGCCTCGCCTGATATCAGCGTCCGAACGCCTTACCTGTTCAGTCTCCGTATTGGTGATCAGTGCGATACGCATCGACACCGGTGAACATGTCGATTGGCTGAAAACCCTCGGTAACACATGTGTCTCGACGATTTAATCATTCCCCGGTACGCGACTTGCGTCACACAAATATCCGGCGTGCAGCTTCATTGGAAGAATACTGCACTATTCAGGATGTATTCACGTACAGAAGGACAATGGTTTCATGAGTACTGGTTTTTTGATCGACATGGATGGTGTGATCTATCGAGGTTCTGAACTCATTCCCGGTGCACGGCAATTCATCGTGAAGCTGCTGGATGAAGACGTGCCGTTTCTGTTTCTCACCAACAACAGTCAGCGCAGTCGCAGGGATGTGGAGACGAAGCTGAATCGCATGGGAATTCCGATTCAGGAAAAGCACGTCTTCACCTGTGCGATGGCGACCGCGCGGTTTCTGGCTCGACAACTTCCCCGCGGAACGGCGTTTGTGATCGGCGAAAGCGGACTCATGAATGCATTGCACAGCAACGGTTACTCGATTGTGGATTCG
The DNA here is from genome assembly GCA_031416875.1 of Planctomycetota bacterium. Lineage (GTDB taxonomy): Bacteria > Planctomycetota > Planctomycetia > Planctomycetales > Planctomycetaceae > SXXK01. Next base: position 9,302 of record JANOUN010000801.1, read on the forward strand.
CACGCTGACTATGTCGTCGTGGGAGAAGGACGAACCCTGTCGTTTGAACTTGTGGAACGAGCCGTGCAATTGATCATGGAAGGTGCAAAGCTGATTGCCACCAATCTGGATCCCAACTGCCCCACGCAGTCGGGGACTCGTCCTGGCTGCGGAGCTGTTGTGGCCTTGCTGGAAAAAGCGACCGGTGTTAAGGCTTTCAGCGTCGGAAAGCCGAGCCCCGTGATGATGCGTGCGGCTCGCAAAGAACTGGGCCTGGAAGCAGCCGAGACCACGATGATTGGCGACACAATGGACACCGATATTCTGGGAGGCGTGCAACTGGGTTATCGCACAATCCTGGTGTTGTCCGGATCAACCAGTCGCGATGATCTGAAGGATTTTGCCTACCGACCGGATTTGGTCGTGGATTCCATTGCGGATCTTCTGAATCCGTCACCAGCGATTCAGAGTTTCCTGAACGATCTGGATCCGGCCGAATCTCTGCTGGCTGGCTAAGAACCCCTAAAAAAACCTCCGTGGCCGCGTTGTGTCGAGAGTGGTCGAGCTGCAAGGAAGAACGACGAGGCGACAAATGCCGCCGAGGAGTGATGACGCCGCAGATCGGCCGCTATCGACGCAACCCTGCGGGACGCTTGTGTTTGCGTTTCAGGCTGCGTCGTTCGTCATCGACGGGGTGGCCCGTCTCTTCCTCTCTTCTTGCCTGAATCGCAACCACAAACGTCGCGGCTCACGCAGGTTTTGTTAGGGGTTCTAAACATCAAAAGACGACGCCCGGACAGTTCTGTCCGGGCGTCCTTATTGCGCGAAAATGATTGAAATCCCCCTGACTCTACCGGATTCTGTGTGCTGGATGTTTGAACCACGAAT
>JANOUN010000802.1:0-2804 GCA_031416875.1 Planctomycetota bacterium
TGGGCCGTTTAGTGTGTTCCTTCAGGGCAAAGCCAAGAAGGAAAATGTTGAACCTGTTCATCCTGTTCCAGCAATTGTTGTCGAAGTGAAAGTTCCGTAGTCCTTCGTTTAACCGCGTGCCCATCGGGCCGCGCTCCTGGCCTCCAGCGGATAGACGCGGCCCGGTGGGCACGCGGTTAAACGATGCAAACAGAATATAGAGGTCTTGCCATGTTCCGTTCCACCTGCCTGATGCTGACTGCTGTCGTCGGAGTTTCAACTGCTGTGATCGCGGCGGACTTACCCACGACTTCTCTGCAGGTACAGCCTGCGGAGTTCACGTTGAGCGGGCCGCGCGGAATGCAGCAACTGATCGTCACGGCTAACTCCGAAGCGGCTACGATTCACGATGCCACGCACATCGCGGAATACAAGACTGATGATGCCGCCGTCGCGGTGATTGAAAATGGCATTGTGCACGCAAAAGGGAACGGCACGACCTCGATTCATGCCATCCGTGGAGGGCAAACTTCCAGTGCAAAGGTCACTGTCGCCAATTTCGAAACGCCATCACCCGTTTCGTTCCATAACGAAATCCTGGCATCGCTGACCAAGTCCGGCTGTAACATGGGTGCGTGTCACGGATCGCCGTCAGGAAAGGGGGGGTTCCGCCTGTCGCTCCGGGGTTACGATTCCACCGTGGATCTGGTAACACTGAGGGGCGAGTACTTCAATCGTCGTTCCAATGTACTTAATCCGGACGAAAGCCTGCTGTTGCGCAAGCCGTTAATGGAAGTCGCTCATGGCGGTGGCCGGCGCCTGCAACACGGTGATCCTGCGCATCGGGTGCTGCGTGACTGGATTGCGGAAGGAATGAAGGTTGACCCCGATGGAGCCCCGACGCTCGCTCGGATTGAACTGCTTCCGGCGCCGCGCGTCCTGCGTGACGGAGCCGATCGTCAGCAGTTGATCGTCAACGGCTACTTCAGTGACGGCACAGTGCGCGACATCACGGCTTTGACATCGTTCGATTCGTCTGACGAAGGGATCGGCACGATTTCACCCGCCGGAGTCGTGTCGCACCAGGGTCGCGGCGAAGTGACAGTGCTCGCGAGATACCTTGACAAAGTATCGACCACGCAGCTGACATTCCTCACCGAACGCCCCGATTTCCAGTGGCCCAATCCGCCGGAAGCGACAAAAATCGATCAGCTGGTCTTTACGAAGCTGAAACAATTGCAGATTCAGCCGTCAGAACTTTGCAGCGACACAGATTTCCTGCGTCGCGCGACGCTGGATCTGACAGGTCGTCTGCCCAGCCTCGAAGAATCCCGGCTGTTCCTTGCGAATTTGGAACCTAACAAACGGGCGGTCGTGATTGATCAACTCCTGCTGACCGATGACTACGCCCGGTTCTGGTCATTGAAGTGGTCCGATCTGCTCCGCTGCAACAGCAAGCGCCTGACGAAATCCGGAGTTCACAAATTCCGCCGCTGGTTGTTTGATATCGTCAGGAACGACGTACCACTGGATGAGTTTGCCCGCGAATTGCTCACCGCGACCGGAAGCACACAGCAAAATGCGGCCGCCGGATACTGGAAAGCCAGCCGCGATGAAATCGATGCCACAGAAACCACGGCGCAGTTGTTTCTGGGGATTCGTATTCAGTGTGCCAAGTGCCACAATCATCCGTTCGAGAAATGGACTCAGGATGACTACTACGGCACGGCGGCGGCGTTCAAACGCGTCGGTCGCAAGGAAACCGGACTGCCGGATGATGAGATGATTTTCGTGAGTGCTGGCGGAGACGTCACGCAGCCTCGAACCGGGAAGCAGATGAAAGTGCGTTTGCTGCTGGAAGGTGACGTCGATGTACCGGCTGATCAGGATCGCCGCGTGGTCTTTGCGGAATGGCTGACCAACAACAGCAATCCGTTCTTCGCGAAATCGCTGTCGAACCGCATCTGGGGTCATATTGTTGGCAAAGGAATTGTGGATCCGGTCGATGACTTTCGCGATTCCAATCCTCCGTCCAATCCGGAGCTGCTGACCTATCTGGCGGATGAACTTCTGAAGAGTGGCTTTTCGTCGCGGCGCCTGATTCGCACGATCATGAACAGTCGCGTGTATCAGCTCAGTTCGCAGCGAAACAAGTACAATGCGGATGATGAGATCTACTTCAGCCACGCCACAACGCGGATGCTGACGGCTGAGCAACTGCTGGATTCCATCTGTGCTGTGACGGGGCAGTCAGAAGAGTTCGCCGGAATGCCTGGCGGCACGAAGGCGGTTGATCTGGTTGATCCGCCGGAAGGCCACAAATTCCTGCAGGTCTTCGGACAGCCGCAGCGAGAGCTTCCGTGCGAGTGCGAACGTTCCACAGACAGCAATTTGTCTCAGGCGCTGCAGTTAATCAACGGGCCAACCGTGCACAACAAGCTGCGATCTGATTCTGGCAATGTGCATCAATGGATCGCAGGTGGAAAGACGGATGCTGAGATCATCGAATTGCTGTATCTGACGGCCCTCAGTCGTGCTCCGCTGGCAGAAGAACAACAGACCTCTCAGGCCCACATCAAATCCAACGAAGACCGCACGCGAGCGCTGGAAGACATCGCCTGGGCCGTGATCAACAGCAAGGAATTTCTGTTCCAGCACTAACAAGGCACGACGTCATCCACGGCCAGGATTGCGAATGCCAAAGGAACGTAGTTGGCTCTGACGAGTGCGTCGTCAGAATAAGAATCCGGGTTGATTCTGTAGGCCGGACCCAGCGAAGCGCAGTTCCGGCAATTGCCAGACACCTCCCGGAACTGCGCTTCGCT
>JANOUN010000803.1:0-6412 GCA_031416875.1 Planctomycetota bacterium
GTCGTGGCCATGATCGAGATCATTTCACCAGGCAACAAAGACGGTTCAAGGGCGATCCACGAATTTGTGACCAAGAGTATCGAAGTCATGGACGCAGGGATTCACTTGTTGGTGGTTGATCTTTTTCCCACAAGCGCCTGCAATCCCGAAGGCATTCATGCGTTGCTGTGGGATGACCCGTTCTCGCTGCCCGCAGACCGACGCCTGACGCTGGCCTCGTACCGCATCGACGTGCTGAACGAAGCATTTGTGGAACCGATTGCGGTCGGTCAGGAAATGCGCGATATGCCAATTTTTCTCGACCCCGCCTGGTACGTCAACGTGCCACTGGCAAGCACGTATGAATCCGCCTGGCGCGGCGTTCCCAAGCCCTTCCAGCGCATGCTCGAAGCCACTTAATTACTCGTCGATAATCGGGCCTTCGCTCTATCATCGGTCGAATGGATACCCAGATCAACCACCTCCTCCGACTTCATTTCGATGACTTCCGTGGAATCGTGCTGGTCTTTCGTCCTGTTTGAATTTGCTTTAAATCGGCAAGCAGTTTGAGATCCTTTTCATGTGAAACAACCAGTTCACCACCAGCGTGGATGGCTGGGAGCGCAACGACAAGAGTTGCCACCATGCCATCCAGCTTTTCACCGTCTTTATGAGGAAGAAAGAAACTCCATTTTTCGTAAACCAGCAGTTTGTACAAATGAGCCTTCAGTTTCAGATCGCCGAGACCCAGATCGTTCCGGACATCGGCCACGATCTGGTCAAAGACTCATGCCGACCGTTCCCAAGTGTAATGTTTCTGCTTGCAGAAGCCCTTGAGTTGGATCGTGCCGTTCGGATCGATATCCATCAGCGAATACCCGTTATTTTCTATCCCGGATCCTTCCACCATCGCAACCAGTGTGCAGTAGTGGATGCCACCGATCTCCTTCAAATCGTTCTGGTGGCTGTGTCCCTGAAACACGGCCAGGACTTTGCCGGACGATTCGAGGACTTTCCGCACAGCGACGTTGTTCTTCACTCCGTGGTTGTCGCTGACGTCGAGTCGCTGGTGAGCAAAGACGACCGCCTTCCTGTCGGTCGCTTTGAGGTCGGCACCCAGCCATTCCAGTTCGGTAGCCGGAATGTTGGCGTCCGTCCACTCGAAATTCCGGCGGGCATACGGTTCGCCATCGCCACGAAAACAAGAATCCAGCACGACGAAATGGAAACCACCCCGGTCGAATGAATAGTACGACTTCTCCTGCTCGACGCCGCCAAGAAACTCTTCCTTCTTCAGCGTATCCACACAGTGATTCCCGAGGGCGTAGTGCCGATCTTTGCAGATAGCCGAAAACTCCCGGTTGACCGTCGTCAGGTATCTCTCTTCGGTTTCGACGGAATCGGCGGCATCGATCAGGTCACCCAGTTCAACGAGGAAGGTCGGAGCATCCTGCTCAAATTGCAGAGCGGCTTCTTCAAGCTTTCCGAGCGTCTCCCGGTAATGACGAGTTCCCGCTGGCGGCTTGTCAGCGTAGTGCAGGTCTGTCACCAGTCCGACACGCAGATGTGATGGATCATCATTTGCGAACAGTGCCAACGGATTGATCGTTGCCGCCGCCAGCACGAGTGTCCCGTTCCTGAAGAACGCGCGACGTCCGAGATGCACGTTGGCGTTATCATCATGACGCATTATTTCTCCCCCGTCTTTCTGCCCAATCTTGTCATTCTTCAAATCGCCTCATTGGAATCAAGACGGACGGTCCTGCTTCGAACCGGTTATGTGCCGCGCGCGGTTGAGCATGGCACATTCGTTTAACCGCGTGGGCAACGCCCCGCGCGTGGGAATCCAGCCAGCGGGACGCTGCGAGCGCGGCCCGCTGGGCACGCGGTTAAACGGGCCAATGCCAGCCGCGTGCCATAGAAGACGATGCAGCACGGCATCGATCGCAGATGACTTTACAAAGTTTCGTCTGAACCGTGCGATCAATGAAACAGGTGCCCGATTGGCAGCGATCGACGATCGACAACAAATTCACCGATGAAGAACGACGTTCGATGCAGTAAGATGCCATGCGAAAAGCCGCCGTTCTGAATGAGCGGCGGCTTCGAAGTTGTTTGTCACGGCAATCGGGTGTGCTTGCTGAAACAGCAACCCCGCGACGCACCGTTCAGCCAACGAAAGTTTTTCGTTTGAGCGCTGCAAGGCGTGACTTGGTGCGTGAGGCAGCGTTCTTGTGGAGCAATTTCTTGGAAGCGGCCTGATCGAGCGCTTTCACGACGAGGCTGAATTCCTTGTCTGCGGCTTCCTGAGTCGGCTTTTCAGCAAGCATCAGTCGGAATTTCTTAAGGCGCGTGCGAAGTGATCCGCGCTGCTGACGATTACGGTCGCGGCGAACGTTTGACCGGCGGAGTGATTTTTCGGCGGACGCTGAATTAGGCATAGCGGAGAAACTGTGTCATAAACGGGTTGAAGACCGCACAAACGCTGGAAAACGCAATTCCGGCCAATTCGTGGATTCAATTTGAACGCGGCAGGATAGCCGTCGATTTCAATAATTGCCAGTCTGATCGCCAAAACCGCAGCGAATTGGTTCTTCCGGATGCCATTTTTTTGGCTTTGAGAATGTCGGCCCGTGTTTTTTCGAGCAGATGAACGCCCCGGATTACAGCTGAAAGCCCCAACAGGCGAAATCGTTTCAGGCCAAAGCAATGGCCGTTTTCACAGTAACTGCTACATTCTTTCGCAGCTGGACTGTCTGAGTCGAGCCCGGCGGGGGCAATCCGCAGGAAAAACTCGGGTTGAAAAATGTGTCTGGAACTCTCCGGCATCAGGTTTTTGTGGTGTTTTCTGAAGCCTCCAAAGTTCCAGACACCTTTTTCAACGCGACGATGGTTTTCAGACTCATAAGGTAATCAACGTGCAACAGGTTCTGTTCTTTGATATCGATGGCACAATGCTCAGCACCGGCGGGGCGGGACAGCGCGCCATGGAACTCGCACTCGTGGAAGAATTCCGCATCCAGTTTCCGTTCGAAGGTGTCCTCACAGCCGGCCGCACGGATCGCGGGATCGCCGACGAGATCTTTGCAAGATACGCACTCGTGGATACTCCTCAGGAACGCGAGCGATTCATGCTGAGCTATCTGGATCGACTGCCTCAATGCCTGCAGACTCTGCCTGGTGAACTGCTGCCCGGTGTTTCTGAACTGCTCAATCAGCTGCATCGCGATGAGAACGTGCATCTGAGCCTGCTCACAGGCAACTATGTCGAAGGTGCGTGGATCAAATTGCGGCACTTCGGGATTGATCGCTTTTTTGAAACCGGCGGCTTTGGAGACAATCACGCTCACCGTGATGACGTCGCACGATCAGCCGTGGAAACTGTGCGAGGTCACCTCAATCGCGAAGTACCGGATGGCACGGCCTGTGTGATCGGCGATACGCCAGCCGATATCCGCTGCGCGCGAGCGATCAGCGCGCGGGCAGTCGCGGTGGCGACGGGCATGTATTCATTCGCCGAACTGCAGCCTCACAAACCCGATCACCTGTTTGCGGATCTGAGCGACACCGCAACCGTTGCACGCAGTCTGCTGCAAGCGTGAAGGCGCGGAAACTCATGATCCAATCCGGTCCTTCGGCAGCCCTGATCCCAAATCTGGTCTGGCGCACGCTGCACTGGCCGTGCTGGGTGCTGTGTCGGACATGGCTGCGTGTGGGCTGCTCCGGGCTGGAAAATATCGATAACACCAAGGGCGGACTGCTGCTGGTGAATCATCAGAGTTTTCTCGACCCTTTGCTGGCGGCCTTGTGGCTGACTCGTCCCGTGTCCTACCTTGCTCGCGACAGTCTGTTTAAAGTGCCGGTTGTGGGCTGGCTGCTCCGCCACACAAACGTGATCCCGATCAGCAGAGAAGCCGCGCGTGGCGGCAGTATTCGTCTGGCATTGGAGCGTCTGGAGCAGGGATTCCTGATCGGCATTTTTCCGGAAGGTACGCGGTCCTCCGGTACGGAAGTACGTGCTTTCCGACCGGGGTTTCTGGCCATGGTGCGGCGGACGAACCAGCCTGTTTATCCGGTTGGTATCGTGGGTTCCAGCCGCGCAATGCCGCGTGGAGCGTGGTGGATCCGACCTGGCAGAATCCAGGTTGTCTATGGGACGCCATTCACGCCGGAAGAGATGGCTAGCTTGCAGTCCGGCGATGACGCAGCCTTCTGTGAACTGGCGCGGCAACGCGTTTCTGCATGCGTGGCGATTGCGCAGACGCAACTCAGCGGCGAGCCTCCGCAGGTTTCTCGAAGCACTTAACCCAGGTTCAGAATGGTATCCGGAGTTTTGAAATTCGCAGGGTGTGACAAGCAGCTGACAAGCTGCAAAGGCACACCACGTTTCCGCTGAATCCTCGGTGTGCACGCGCTCGCGTTGCTCGCTTGTCACACCCTACAGAAAACTCCGCATCTCATTCTGAACGCGGTTTAGAGCGGTTTTCGAGGACCTGGAACAGAGTTCGAGAGAACTCTGGCGCGTTTTCGCATGACCGCCATTTCCCGAAGTCTGACGAATCCGGCGACTACAATCTGAAAACCGCGCTGGCCATCACGAAGCATTATCGCCTGGCTGTCACGATCCGCAGTCCCTCACCGGTCCAGAGATTTGCGACATCCTGTTCGCTCCACAGTTCCACATGCTTCTGAGATGGATCTCCGACAACATAAATGTCTTTCACGCGTCCGAAGAGCACGGTGGAATGGGCGACGCCGGGCTTCCATCCGGCCTCTTCACGATAGTCCGGGTTGGCGATATCAACTTCGTTTGAAAGCCGACAGCACAGCAGCACTGGAAATTCAGCCGTGGCCACATCGAGGTCTGCGAGGTTCCCTTCGAAGAATTCCACGCCAAAGCCGCTTCCCTGCAGGCGAATGGACAGTCCGTGATAAAGTCCGAGCCACGTTGTGCCGTCTCCGGTCAGGCACAGCTCTGCCATTTCTTTTTCCGACGACGGTACACCAAGTGAGTCCAGAATTGTGGCGGCTGATGCTGCGGAACATGTGTAGGGAGTCGTTTGCAGACAGATGCGGAAGGGGATTTCCGAGGTCGGCTCAATCCACTCATTGCCGCATTTCGGCGGCGCGCGGGGAATGACATAAAACTCAGACCAGACTGTCGCTCCGACCAACAGCAGCTGGATCGGAATTCGTCTCGGAATGGAATACGACTGCATCCGCAGCCAAAGGATCGCTGCCAGAATTCCCAGCAACACTGGAAACCAGTTGGCCAGAATCACGACGGACGGCAGTGAAATCCATTTGACGATCCAGAGCTGTCCCCAGACAAATCGAATGTAAGCGCCGATCATCAGCACCACGGCTGCCGCCATCGTATCGAGCACACGAGGGCCAGCCTTTGCACACAGCCGCCGGACTCCGAGAAAACTGGCGACAGACAACAGCGCCATGAGTGCCATCGCCAGACGAAGATCGGCCATCTGATTACTTTCTGAGGTAACGGCTACTCAAGAATCGCGGGGATTTGTCTATGAGGATTCGAAAATCATGCACAACTGCAAATGATAAATGATAGACGCATGCAGAGTGCTGCAGTAGGGTGTCGAAGCCGGCCCTTGTAAATGTCGACCGTTATTTCCTTGCAGCGATAAGTTTCGCTGTGATGAATCGATCGACGGGCGGACAAAATTCCGCTTCGTAAAATGAACCGTGAGGTATCGCGAGCCAGCCCGGGCGTCGGATGTGGATGGCTTCTACAGCTGGTTGATGCTGAACGCTTCGCTGTAATCGTATCTGGTCGTCATACGTCCGGCGTTCCCCGCCAGCGACGGCACCCGCTTCATCGGTGAGCGGGACAAGAAGCTCCAAATTGAGGTGTTCTCGAAACACAACTCGCTGCGTATGATTCAGGATCAATGGAAATCGGCCGGACTCCAGTGATTGCGTCGTACGATAGCGTTGGCCGGTCTATTGAAGAAACTGTCACTGTAGACAGGAAAAAACTGCAGGCTGTGATCCCAGGATGAACTCTGATGAAGAAAAATGTGCTTGTGCCAACTCATTCGACGCCCGACACAACGGGTTCGGTTGACGGTGGATGGTGGCACGAAACCGAGCGAGACGGCCGGATCATCTGCGACCTGTGCCCTCGCGAATGCAACATGAAACCGGGTGACCGAGGCTTCTGTTTTGTGCGGCAGAATGTCGATGGACAGATGAAGCTCACGACCTGGGGCAAAAGCACCGGATTCTGTATCGATCCCATCGAGAAGAAGCCGCTGAACCATTTCTATCCCGGAACATCCGTGCTCTCATTCGGAACAGCTGGCTGCAATCTGGGCTGCCAGTTCTGCCAGAACTGGGACATCTCCAAATCGCGTGAAGTGGAACGACTCAGCGAACTGGCGATGCCCGAGGCGATCGCATCCGC
>JANOUN010000804.1:0-1839 GCA_031416875.1 Planctomycetota bacterium
GTCCGAGAATTCATGAGAGCTCTCGCAGGCCTTGGTGGCTTCCTCGGTCGCAAGTCTGACGGTGAACCTGGCTGGCAAACCATCTGGCGTGGGCTCGAAACTCTCATCCTCGCCCTTCGCGGTTACCGCGCCGCGCTCAAACAATGTGGGTGGATGAGCTTGCCGAGCGGGACTTCGCGGCATGCCGCGACCTGCGACCATGCGAGGTCAAAAAACGATAACGTGGCGCCGTTGAGCGGACATTCGTCCCAGGGCGGTTCGAGCTTCGCTCGAAAGTCCATTCCGGCAGAATGGACCTACAGAGAATTTCATTTTGGATAAACTGGAAGACCTATGTCACGACGAACATTCCTCACACGTTGCAGTCTCGCGGGTCTTGGTTTTGCTGCGCCTGTTGGGTGGAGGGCTTTGGCGGGGTCGGCGGAAGAGAGTGCAGAATCGCCCGGCTATCCCGGTCCGTATTACGTCGTCTTCAATGCTTCTGGCGGCTGGGACACGACGTACCTGATGGACCCGAAGGGCGTGGAAGGCATCAATCGGCTTTATCAGGAAGGCGATATCCTGACGGTCGGCAATCACCGAATTGCTCCCATCGCGAAGCACATTGAACAGGGCATGAGCAACGAAGACTTCTTCGCCAGGTACGGACCGGAACTGCGAGTCCTCAACGGCCTGGATCTGTCGGTCAATAACCATACACCCTGCGCGAGGTACATGGCGACCGGGAAGCTCGACAGCCTTGCGTACCCGACGTTTCCGGCACTTGTGGCGGCCTGCCACGGGGCCGAAGCACCTCTCGCGTTTCTGACGTTCGGCAACTATTCGGCGACGGGAAATCTTGTCCCCATGTCGCGCGTGCCATATTTGCAGTCCCTGAAATTGCTGGCGCGAGCCGATTCGGTGGAAGGCAGCGATCATCCGTATCAGGACACATTCGTTTCGGATCGCATCGAACGCACTCTGGAGCAACAATTTGAAGCCCGCGTTTCGGACGCGAGACTGCCGCGCGTCGAACGCAGTCAGAGTATGCTATATGCGGCTCAGGCAAATTCCAAAGCTCTGGAACGCGTGGTTCCGTTCATTCCGAAAGAACAATCAAAAGAGCGACTGGGCCAGCAGAATGATATTGCATTGGCCGCCTTTAAAGCCGGCGTCTGTATCTCGGCGAACCTGTCGATTGGTCAGTTTGACAGCCACAACAACAACGATGTCGATCAGATGAAATTGATTCCTGAGTTTCTCGCAGGCATCAATGATCTGTTGCGAAAAGCGGAGGATCTTCAGATTCGAGACAAGCTCGTCGTGATCATTCAAAGCGAAATGGGCCGCACGCCGAATTACAACAACGGCAATGGCAAAGACCACTGGTCCATCGGCTCCATCATGTTCCTCGGCCCCGGCATTTCCGGAAATCGCGTGATCGGTGCCACCGATGAAAAGCAGCAGCTCGTGCCCATCCATTCCGGATCGCTCGCGATCGACAACATCAGCGGCATTCGCGTTCGCCCTGAACACATTCATCTGGCTCTGCGTGAATTTGCCGGAGTTCAGGATCATGCCTACAGCAAACGGTTCCCGCTGGAAGTCGCTGCCACCGAAAAACTGCAGAATTTCTGGACGTGACACATGGAACATATTAAACGCTCAAAGAATCATCAGAGATTTTGCGGGAGCTGAGGCATGACGTCCGTCCTTGTGACTGGTTCGAAGTACCAATTCGTTCCACCGCATGAAAGCCGCCTTTGGCCCGCAGTGCTGGGGCGGTTTGTCCCCGCATACCTGAAGCGGAAATGCGGCATTTCGGAAATTGAGATTCGAAGTGCGGAGAAGTTGAGTTCC
>JANOUN010000805.1:0-1943 GCA_031416875.1 Planctomycetota bacterium
CCTGCTGCTGGGCGTGCCGTTGCTGCAGAACGCGATTATCAGTTGGCGGCAACGGATTTTTTCGACCGATTTGTTAATTGCGACCGGGGTCACAGCTGCATACGGAATCTCTGTCGCCAACGTGTTGCGAGGCGTGGAAACAGTCTATTTTGAAGTTGGTGCGACCGTGCTCGTCATGGTCACGCTGGGCCGCTGGTTTGAAGCCACGGGAAAACAAAAAGCCACCGAGGCACTTGATAAACTGGCGGCTCTGTTGCCAACGAAGGCCCAGCGCGTCACTGACGATGGAGTCGCCGAAATCGAATGTGCTGACATCGTGGCAGGCGATCACCTGCAGATTCGGGCCGGTGAGCGATTCCCGACCGATGCGATTCTGCTCAACGGTGAGACGACCGTGGATCAGCAGGTTTTCACGGGAGAAAGTACGCCATTGGGGCGCATCCCCGGAGATCGGATTCTCGGCGGGACGGTGAATCTGGATGGCCACGTTGTGGTCGAGGTGACAGCAGCGATCCGAGAAGGCTCATTCGGCCGGCTGCTCCAGCTTCTGCGGGAAGCGCGGTTGTCGCGTGGGCACTACCAGCGACTGGCAGATCGCGTTTCCGCCTGGTTCTTCCCGTTAATCACGGGCGTTGCGCTGCTGACACTGGTCGTGCATTGGCAGCATGGTGCGGACGCGGCAATTCAAGCCAGTCTGAGTGTTTTGCTGATCGCCTGCCCCTGTGCGCTGGGACTGGCGACGCCGCTGGCGGTCTGGACTGCCCTCAGCACAGCGGTCAGGCATCAGGTTCTGTTCCGCAGCGGCGATGCGATTGAACGACTGGCGACCGTGAAGGCTGTGTGTTTTGACAAGACCGGAACACTGACGACCGGCACGCCGCAGGTGCGGCATCTTTTTTCGCTCGACGATTATAACGCCTCCGAGGTACTGCGACTTTGTGCGGCATTGGCGAGCACCTCTTCACATCCGTTTTCGCAGGCGGTGGTGAGATTCATTGAAGCCAGCGATGGGCAGGCCCAGATGCCAGTCTTGTACCACGTGAGTTCTGTTCCCGGCGGTGGTGTGGCAGCGACGCTCGCTGATGGAACTCACCTCCGCCTGGGGAGTTTGGAATTCGTTTCAGTCGATGCGCAGATTGAACCTCGGCTTCGACTGAGAATCTCCCATGCGCTGTCCATCGCCGATCAGGAAGCGGCGTCGGTAGTTGCCCTGTCTGTCGCCGATCATCCGGTCATCCTTTTTCTCCTGACCGAGAGAATCCGACCAGAAGCCACAGCGACGGCGAAGGCGATGATGGACTCCGGTTTGCAACTGACGGTGCTGACTGGCGACCGATCCGCGAAGGCCGAACAGTTGCGTCGCGACTTACTGGATTGTCACGAAGTCGGCTGCCAATGCAGTGCGGAATGCATTGCATCTCATGCGGCCACGCCCGACGATCATTTGCGACGTTTCGTGCCGATACCGACATCACGCCTGAGAATTGAATGCGACTTACGCCCTGATCAGAAAGTTACCATGCTGCAACAAATTCGCGAACAACATGGCCCCGTGGCAATGGTTGGCGACGGGATTAACGACGCTCCGGCACTTGCCGCCAGCGATGTGGGCATCGCGATGGGATGCGGTGCCGATGTGTCGCGGGATGCGGCCCAGGTTTGTCTCCTGAGCAACGACCTCAGCCGCATTCCGTGGGCAATTCAACTGGCTCAACGAACACGATCGGTGATTCGACAAAATCTTTTCTGGGCGTTTGGTTACAATTCTGTCGGAGTCGTCCTTGCTGCATGTGGCCTCCTGAATCCGGCTGTAGCGGCTGGTCTCATGATTATCAGCAGTGTGCTCGTGATTTCAAATTCCCTGCGGCTGATGCGGGAGACAGTGTTATGATCGTCTCCCTTGCAGAGTTTTCGCTCATCTTCGTGAGCGGCGTGCTCGGGTC
>JANOUN010000806.1:0-2776 GCA_031416875.1 Planctomycetota bacterium
CGAACAGCCGAAGCCAGCGGCGACAAAAGAACTGACTATGACGAATGAAAAAAGACGGCTTGTCAGGACCGCGATGAAGGGATTCTCGAATCCCGCGAGCCTATGTAAACCCATGCGATTGCGGATGCGTGAGGAGACGTCAGAGGAGGAATGGAATTCCACCTTGGAACTGATTGACGCGCCGGGCAGCGTAGTGTTTAGTTGCAAAGCACTCGATGTTATCAGGACATTATCACCAGCAATCGCGGACAAGATTTTCAACGCGGGAAAAAATTTCGCTGATAAATACGACGCGTTGCCCCGGTGGCTCGTATGTGTTTCGGCAGACGACTTCGCTTCGATTTTGAAGTCTATGGCGGACGTGTCCGAAGATCAGCCGAATGAAAGTTTTTTTGACAACTTTCCAGCGGCGAATGGAGTCGAACAGGCAGAAGGCCTGAAAACGGACGCCGGTCAAATGTCTGAATTCATTCGAAAAATGTCGCCGTATGAATCGATCGCGTTTTCGGCTGGCATAGCAATGAACAATTCTTGCCCGTGCGGTGATGAGATCAGGCATCTAAGTCTGCTGCTCATCAACTCGACGTCTTGCACAAACGACCGTCGCCTGATTGATTGGGCTCACAACCTTCAAGAGACCTTGATGAAATCGCTGATTGAACTGCAACTCGCCCTGAAAGACGACGGCGTCCCATACTGATCGCCACCAAACGAAGCGAGCCGCGACCGTGGGAACGATCGGGGCTCGACTTCAGATTCATCCGGCCGGCAAGCCAGCGAACCAATAAACTAGACAGGCATTCTACCGATGACATCGACAGCAAGCAACGGCCATCCTCAAGCCGCCGAAGTCAAACGCCAGGCGGCGGGACGGTGGATTCAAATTCTGCAAGCCGTCTGCCGTCTGACGGATTCGCAGTTGAACCCGAAGACTCATGGTCCCTGCCCACAATGCGGCGGGACTGATCGGTTCAGGGCACTGGACGACGTTTCAGAGACTGGCGGACTGTACTGCAATCAGTGTTTTTCGACCGGCAACGGTGATGGGTTCAACGCCATCCAATGGCTGAACGGCTGCACGTTCAACGGTGCGTTGAAGCTGGTTGCCGATCACCTTGGCGGGAATCACTCCAGCCAGGGGAATGGGCATCACAAGCAAAGCCAGCCAGCGAAGCCGAAAACAGTTCATCCGACTGCTGAAAAAACTGCGGACGCGATCGCCTGGGGTATGGTTCAGGCTGGAACGATTCCGGAGCAACATAAACCGGATGCTGACTGGCGGTATCGCAACGCTGACGGTTCGGATGCGGGTGCCGTCCTGCGCTGGAACCTGCCGGACGGGCGAAAGGAAATCCGTCAAGTGTCATGCGTCCCCGGTGGCTGGATCACTTCGGCAATGCCAGAGCCGCGCCCGTTGTATCGTCTGCCAGACATCATTGACGCTGCGGAAGTGTGGATCTGCGAAGGGGAGAAAGCGGCCGACGCTGCCGTTTTGTTGGGACTGCAGGCCACGACATCGGCGGGCGGTTCGAATGCTGCTGAGAAAAGCGACTGGACACCATTGGACGGAAAAACGGTTTGCATCGTGCCTGACAATGACGAGCCTGGCGAAAAATATGCCAGTGAAGTTATTGAAATGATTCGCAAGCAAGCACCAAACGCAACGGTTCAGGTGAAGAAACTTCGCGAGGACTGGCCAGCGATTCCGGACGGCGGCGACGTTTTCGACTGGCAAGAACAATTTGATACGGCCGCCGCAGAGACGCTGCAGGCTCGCCTGAATGCACTGCCGGACAGAAGCGGGGAATATGTCACCCCGGACAATGAATCCAGCGAGGACGAGGCAGGCACCACAACGGACGCAAAGCTAATCTTTCATGATGCCTGGGAAGCTGCATTCAAACCCCGACCGATGCGTGAATGCATCATTGAAGGGCTCTTGCGGCGGGAGGAAGTCGGTAATGTCATCGCCAGCACGAAGACCGGGAAAAGCTGGTTCGGTTTGATGCTGCTGATTTCTGTTGCCACGGGCCGCGACTGGCTCGGGCGTCGAGTTGCTCAGGGCAACGTGCTGCTGATCGACAACGAACTGCACGAGGAAACGATTGAGAACCGTATTGCGGCCGTTCGTGACAGGCTGGATATTCGCCACGAAACACCCCGAGACCGATTCGAATACATCGCCTGCAGGGGTGACTGGGTTTCCGTGCAGGATCTAATTCAGGAAATTCCAAAGATGTACCCTGCAGGCTTTTTGAATTTGATTGTCATCGACGCGAAGTATCGCCTGTTCGGCAACGGGCTCGAAGAGAACTCAAACGACAATCAGACCACGTTCCATAACCTGATCGACAAATTCGCCAAAGAGATGAACTGCCCGATTCTGCTGATCCATCACGCTACCAAAGGCGATCAGTCCGGAAAGTCAGTCACTGACGTGGGCAGCGGTGGCGGTTCGCAGTCCAGAGCGGTTGACCTGCACCTGACGATCAGGCCCCACCAGCAACCAGGACTCGCGGTTCTCGATGCGGCAGTCAGATCATTTGCCCCGGTGGAATCTGTCACACTGCGATGGAATTGGCCTATCTGGTCCGTCGATTTTAACACAGAAGCTTTATTGCCGAAGAACTCGAAGGACGCTGAACGCTACGTCAGCATGAAAAGCAAAGTCGTGAAGTATCTGACGAAAGAGTGGCAATCACTCGCCAAGCTGGCTGAACGATGTTCGACCAAAAAGGACAGGAACCCTTTCGCCGACGTCGTTGAAGAATTGCAG
>JANOUN010000807.1:0-3086 GCA_031416875.1 Planctomycetota bacterium
CAAACTGCCGTTCGGAATCTGCCAGGTCGGCAAGAGTTTTCGAAACGAAATCACCCCACGCAATTTTACCTTTCGTTCGCGTGAATTCGAACAGATGGAAATTGAATTCTTCTGTCATCCGTCACAGTCACGGGAATGGTATACCTACTGGCGCGATCGTCGGTACAACTGGTATCTGAATCTGGGGATCGCCAAAGATCGAATCATTCTGCGTGATCATCATCAGGATGAGCTGGCTCATTATTCGGTCGGTACAGCCGACATCGAGTACGCCTTCCCGTTCCTCGGGGAGGGTGAATTCGGCGAACTGGAAGGCGTTGCGCATCGCGGAGACTTTGACCTGCGTTCGCACATGGAAGGCAAGCTGAAGAAAAACGCTGCGGGAGAACTGGAAGTTGAAACGACAGCCGACGGGACTCCGAAATATCGCGGCAGCGGCAAGGATCTGACCTACTTTGACGATCAGACCCGCGAACGATTCCTGCCACATGTGATTGAACCGTCAGCCGGTGCCGACCGCGGCACGCTGGCGTTTATTTGTGAAGCGTATCATGAAGATCAGCAGCCGGATGAAAAGGGCGAAATGCAGGAACGAGTCCTGATGAAATTTCACCCGCGTCTGGCACCGGTAAAAGCCGCGGTGTTCCCGTTAATTAAGAAAGAGGGCATGCCGGAAAAGGCCGCCGAGATCTTCGGTGAACTCAAGGCCGCTGGTCTGAATTGCCAATATGATCAACAGGGTGCGATCGGGCGCCGCTACCGCCGTCAGGACGAAATCGGCACACCATTCTGCATCACAGTCGATGGCGATACGGCAAAGGACAACTGCGTGACAGTTCGTGACCGCGACAGCCTGCTGCAGGACCGCGTCCCTGTCAGTCGGATCGTCGAGGAAATCGTGGCACGCCTGAAAGCGTAAGCATGCTTGAAAAAGGGGTCCGTTGTTCCCCACCGACCTCGCGTCGGTGGAAACGTGGTTTGCCGACTACAGAACACGAAACGGTCATTTGGCCCCTGCCGACCCTGTGTCGGTAGTGCCCAGGTTTGATAACCTGGTGGAGTTTCCAAACCGCCGGTCCCCCGGCATGAAGCCGGACGGGGCCGAGTGGCAGACGATGGTTTTTGCTGTAGTTCCCAAACCTGCGGTCCACCGGCGTGAAGCCGGATTGGGCCGACCGGAAGCCAGGAGCGTTTCGTTTCTAGTTTGCATACCGTCGATCTGGTGTTCAGCTGACAGACAATAGGCCCATAAAGTCCACCGCCATCCTTCCCGCGCAAAGCGCCAGCAAAAAACTACTTGCGCAACTGGCAGTCAAAATTCTTCTCAGAGAAACAACACTCTCAACGTTTGCTGAGCAGCACCCTTCGGGCCATTTGGCTATTGGTCCCTGACCCCTTTTCCAAGCCTCTGTCGCAGTTCTGCAAAGGCCTTCTGAAAAGCAATTGCGTCATAGCTTGCGATGGGTGGAAGAATTGCTTGCAAGTCCACTTCTTTGACGGGCCTTTTTTGTATGGCGCCAGGAATCTGATGTTCCTCCTGTCGCCCGTCCTTAAGAGACAATACAAACATGTCCTTCACAGAAGCAAGTTCTTCCGTGAGCAGCGGACTCGCGGTTGCGTTTTCTGCGCGAGGCTTGAGTTCTTCCTGCACCACCGTAAAGGCCCATACCAACTGACGAGCGGAATCATAGTCCAGCGTTTCAATCGCGGCCATTTCCACAATTTGCTCCAGCAGCGTGGTTGCGCCCTGAATTGTCATTTCCTGACGATCCAGTGCAACGGCTAACTGATGAGTACTGTCAGCAGAGGCGCGTGCTGCTTCGATCAACTTCTCGCGATCCCCGAAAGGGGACATCAGCGTCGCTGAACGTACGGCAGCAAAGTCCCGTTCCGCTTCTCCGGCATCGGTCAGCCCGATCGCTGCCAGTTGTGCCAGCGCCTTCGGCCAGGGAAGCAGCACGGGACGACCGGGGCTGCCGGAATGCTGCGCGGTCCGACGCCAGCTGTCCGTTTTCAGGTCGTGATGGCATGCGTAGCAGTCAAACTGAGCAAAATCCGGCCATTGGGGTTTCGGAATCTGTTCCGAAACCGCACCTTCAGCCATGTCCGCGGTCAGGCGCAACGACTCGCTGCGGGAAACCAGTGCAGCGATGAGGAGCGATTTCGTGCGTTGCAGCTCAGCGGGGTTGGAATTGAGTCCAGTCTTATCCAGGAACTCGTCCTGAAGTTCCGCCTTCTCACTGAGGTGACGCCAGTGGCGTGGCATCTGATTTTCAAATGTCTCGATTTCGAATGCGGGCAATGGAGGATGTCCGGCAGCGTACATTTCGTGCGTCAAAACACGTCCCTGCGCGGCATTGCCCAGATGACAGGAAAGGCAGAGCCGGGTTCGTGAAATCACGGAGCGAACGTCGTAGAATCCTTTTTCGCACTTCCGTTCGGCCGCCAGAAACCTCCACGATTCTTTGCTTGTATGAGCTGCGAGCCAGCCCTGGACGCCCCCAGCCTGTCCATGGCAGCTTTCGCAACTGACGCCCGTTGTCAATCGCATGTCCTCCTTGTACTTGTGCTCATCGATCAGTCCATGAATCTGTCCAGTCTCTGTTTCCAGATCGGCAATTGGAAATCCGGTGTGACAGGCGAGGCAGCGTTTGTCGCGGTGGATACCGCCCGCAACACCCATCGCCGTTCCGATCTTCACGCCCGTTGCACTGAGGAGCGAAGTGTAGGCTTGAGCATGCTTGTCTGTTTCTCCCCACGTCTTGACTTCGTTCGCGAGGATCCAGCTGTCATTTGCCATGATCCCGAATCGATCGCCGAAACCGTCTTTCGGGAACCCGTTCGTGTGGCAACTGTAACACTCTTTGAGACCAAGGAATGTTCGGTCTGACTTGCCACTCTCTGACCTCTGCACAGATTCGCACGCAGTGACAGGACTTTGAGCTGACGCAGCGCTGGCCAGGACGATGCAGGCGGCAAGGACAACACCGGTAACACTCGCGATACGAAGCATCAGGAATTCTCCATTCATACGAGGCTTGGAAAAGGGGTCAGGAACCAATCGCCAAATGGCCCGAAGGGTGCTG
>JANOUN010000808.1:0-6524 GCA_031416875.1 Planctomycetota bacterium
AGCTGTCGAATTTCGGCCTTCGCCTCATCCAGTTCGGCCTGCAGTTTCGTATTCCGCTCGACCGCGTCGGCATGCCTGCTTTTCCAGTAACCCACGTCACAACGCAGTCCATTCACCTGCTGACGCAACTCGGCATGTTCATGCCATTGCAGGAATCCCGGCAGGCCGACTACAATGCTGCTTTGTTCTCACACAACTCTTCTCACCGTTGAGGTTCGGAAATGCAGCGAATAAACTGGAACGCAATCCTGGGACTTTTTGCCGCGACATTGATGGTCGGTCTTGTGGTTGACGGCGCGATTGCCAGTGACCTGAATACGGACTGGAATCAGTTTCGCGGGCCGAATCGGGACAATCTGTCTAAAGAAACGGGGCTGGCCGATCGGTGGCCGGAAGGCGGACCGGAACTGCTGCAGACAATTACCGGAATCGGAGAAGGTTATGCGTCGGTCTCGCTGGTCGGCGAGTTGATGTACACGATGGGCAATGTCGATGGCGGAGAACACGTCATCGCCCTGAATCGGAAGACCGGCGAAATTGTCTGGAAGACGCGCAACGGTGACGAGTACCACGAAGGCCAGGGGAATGGTCCCCGAGGAACGCCGACAGTGGTGGACGGAATGGTCTACGGACTGGGCGGAAATGGCGACCTTTCGTGCCTGAATGCGAGTACCGGCGACGTTGTCTGGCACATGAATATTCTGAAGGAATTTGGCGGCGGAAATATCACATGGGGCATCAGCGAGTCTGTGCTCATCGACGATGACAAGGTCATTTGCTCTCCGGGCGGCAGTGATGCAACGGTGGTGGCGCTGAATGCAAAGACAGGCAAGGTTGTCTGGAAAAGTAAAGTCCCGGAGCAGCCACAGGCGTCATACGCTTCGCCGGTTGTTGCGACAATCGGAAAAGTGAAGCAGTACGTAATCTTTACCTCAAAGGGCATTTGCGGGGTGCGTGCAAAAGACGGCGTACCACTTTGGGGACAGAATGCTTCATCGAACGGTACGGCAAACTGTGCGACACCGCTGGTTGTCGATAACTACGTGTTCAGCTCGTCGGACTATGGCACAGGTGCCGAACTGGTGGAACTGAAAGCACAGGGCAATGCCGTGAAGGCAACGCAGGTCTACTTCACGAAGAATATGAAGAATCATCACGGAGGCATGGTCTATCTGGACGGCTATGTCTACGGTTCCAATGGCGATCTGTTGTCCTGCGTGGAACTCAAAACCGGCGAACCTGCCTGGCGCGAACATGGAATGAAAGGTTCAGTCGTTTATGCGGACAAGAAAATCGTCTTCCGCAATGAACAGGGACCGGTTGTGCTGCTTGCGGCGGATTCCAGTGAGTACAAAGAACTCGGTCGCTTCGAACAGCCTGACCGCAGCGATCGCCCGGCATGGTCGCATCCGGTGATCGCAGATGGCAAGTTGTACCTGCGGGATCAGAACAAGCTGTTGATTTACAATCTGAAGTAGCGTGGTTGTTGGATTTTGAAGTGGTTCATGCTTTTTTGCAGTTGAATTCGTAAGAAATCGGATCTTTTTTTGTAGCCGAATTCGCAAGAATTCGGGTCGCTGACCCGTTCTGACACTCTGAATTCTTGCGAATTCAGCTACGTCCGTCTGACACTCTGAATTTCCTGCGAATTCCGCGACGTCCACCTGTTGATCGGCCCGGAGGCTCAGCGTTTCATGCCCGTCACATTCACCCCGCTGCCGATGAGCAGATTGTGCTCGTAGGTCCAGCGGTAGAACCATCCGGATTTTTCCGGAGGCAGCACGGTCAGGTCGTCGAATCCCGCCTCGTGAAACCAGACGCACAGTTCTTCCACCGTGTGATGGTGCTGGTATTTCGGAGCCCACCAGTCGAACGTGTCGCAGACACGATTTTCGTAGCTCGGATGAGCGCTGAAGTTGATGATCTTATTGAGCGATTGGTTAATGAATGGCAAGCCACCAAGAATTGCTCCGACATGACAGAATGGCATCAGGACTGATGATGGCAGTTTGGTGGTAATTCCCCGCAGGCCACGATTCAGAATTTCCTGCCACCATTGATTTCTGCGATACAGCCAGACCGAATAGCGACCGCCGGGCCTGACCATTTTCGCGACCGCGTCGAACACAGATCGTGTGTCCGCGTCGTGATGCATTACGCCGATTGAGAACGCAAAATCGAACGATGCCGCTTCAAACGGCAAGTGCTTCAGGTCAGCCTGAACGAAATACACGTTCGGAAGATGGCCGCACAACTGTCCTGCTTTTTCAACGGCTCGCGAATGATCGGCTCCGAATACCGTGCCTCCGGCCTCGCCGCAGACTTTTGCATACCGGCCTCCCCCGCAGCCAGCATCCAGGATTCTTTTTCCGCGGAGGTCACTGAGCAGGAGACCCGTCTTCGCTTCAAATGTTGCGCGGTCCTCAGCATCGTGGGCGACATTGAAGCGGGTCCATTGCTGGCCAAAACTTTCCAGATGTTCGTCTGTGACAAATCGCGGAATTCCGAGGTTGACCTTCCAGTGCCGGCCTGAATCCCTTCCATGCACTTCCGTGCCGTCGTGCGACAGCTGCAGCGAGGTCCCGCGTTCCGGATCTCGCAGCTCTGAGATGAATTTGGCAGAAGTGACAGGACGGCTTGCAGACATAGAGCGCCTGTGATGCAAAGCAGTGAAAACGCAACAATTGTCAGAATTCAATTTCCATCAGATCTTCAGCCAATTCCGTATTGGCGAAGATTGCGCGAATCCTGTCGAGTCCCACCGGGTCGTCATCAGGGCGTTGAGGATCGACGTGAACAATGTAAAGGCGTTTGACCTCTGCCAGTTTCGCGAGCATGGCGACATTCGAAGACGAACTGTGGCCCGTTTTTTCAGCCCAGTCATCCAGTTCATCGGGGAAATAGCATTCGTGAATAAGCACATCCACACCCCGGACAAAATCAGCATAATTGCCCGGAGCCGTGGTGTCGGTGATGTAAGCGATTGATTTCCCAGGCCAGTCCAGGCGAAAACCAACCGATCCGCCTGGATGTTCCAGTGACATCCACGTGAGTGTTCCTTCGGCCGGCAAGGGAACGCTGCCGTGCAGTGGATGCCATTCAAATTCGGGTTCAACGGGAAACAATTCCTGTGCCAGCAGATGTGTTCGGACAGCCTGCAAAGTTTTATCGGTGCCAAACACACGGACGCGTTCAAGGTCACCGCGCATCAATGGGACAAGGATGTACGTCAGGCCACAGACATGGTCCAGATGAGCATGTGTCAGGAACACATCCAGTGTTGCCATTCGATTCCTGTCAGGCGCTCGAAAGAAGCCGGTACCTGCGTCCAGGGCGACTCCCACGTCGGGCAGGAGCACACTGGCCGTGTGCCGACGTTCATTCGGGTGGTAGCCACCGGTGCCAAGAAAGACAAGTTGCATGAACAATCTGACGTAACGGACGGTGAAAAGCAGAGCGATCCAAACGAAGTCAACAGCATGCGCTGATTCGCTCAGCACACACCCGTCGCAAACGACCATTAACGCGGCGCGGAGGCAGGATTTGTCGAATCTGTGCCAATCGCAAACAGATGGTGCTCACCGCGAATAAAGATCTGCCCGTTGGAGATCGCGGGGGAAGCGTAACTGAATTCTCCGAGCGGATTGCGGTGCAGGACCTCCATTTTCGCGGCAGGTCTGACGATGGCCATGATGCCTTCGCCCGTTTCACCATTCCATTCCACGGGGATCTGCGATTCTGCCGAAGTGCCGTCTCCGCGCGGCCCACGCCAGCACGACCAGTTTTCTGCCAGAACGCTCGCACTGAGAGAAAGGCAAACCAGGAGACTCAAACTTCGGATCATGGATCAACCTTCAACGCAATTGAGGCACTGACACGCCGGCTGTTCGTTCGGTTCGAAGAGACGTCGATCGAACGTCCTGCGGTGGCATCGTCGAAGGTTGGCGTTCCGCCGTCAAGCGGTGAGACTGTTTGCTGCCGCAAGCGGGTCGAATGACTGCTGTACTGCCGGATCGTCTAGTCAAAACTGTGGCAAGTCGGGCAGTCGGGCAATGATCGAACGCATGACGCGGGGTGTTCCACCGCCATGAGATACGGGGAGAACGTAATTGCAGTCGCAAAATGCACGGCTGAAACAGCCGTCGTCATGCATCCGCTGGTTTGCCCGCAACGCTCCAGATTGGCGTCTTCATAATACAGGGGTTGGTGCAGCAAGACGTGCGTGTCTCGGCAAGGTCGCGGGGCTCCGTACCGCTCGGGAGTGGTGTAATAAGCCGGGCTGTAGGAATCCATATATTGGCATGCCTCGTCGACAGGCCGTTCCAATTCTGCTGTAAGCGTTGCTGACTTACGAGGCTGAACGGGCGGAGCGGTGCTGAGCCCGTTCACACGGATGCTCGATATCGACTGAAACAGTGGCGAAACGCCGCTTCCATTCACACCGCTGCATTTCTGATCGGGAGCGATGCTCGTGTAAGGTTTGGCGGACTTGTTCGTCGTCGGGGGCACGTTGCTTTGCGCGTTTTCCGATTGTGCCTGCTGCGCGGCTGCCGTGTTGAGGTATTGAATATTTGACGAGGCAACCGCTTCAATTCCCACCAGAGCGTTCAGGTCATCCAAATAGCTTACCGCGGCAGTAGAACCTTCCTCGGGAGTCAGGTCCAGCAGACCTTCGTTTGCAAACAACCAATTCGAACTGCCTTGCAAGAGTTGGTTGAGTTCTGTCACATAGGTAACTTCTGCCTGGGGTTCAGGCATCGGAAGGAGTTTTCGAAGTTCTGCCAGTGACTCCGAATTCAACTCTGGTGAAACGCTGTTTTCGAATGAGGACAGTTGAGATTTTCCGGTTGAGATTTCGCCAGCAATCAATTCGCTGCAGAATCCGACCTCGGATTCCTGTGAGCTGCCAGTTGTTTCTTCAGAATCCCACAGAACAAATGGACAGTACTCCGCTTGAAACGGGGCAGCGGTGCGATTCACAGTTTGAAAGTTGCCCGATTGAGATTCAATGCTCCATTGGACACCCACGATCTCCTGATGGGCTGGAAATGCGTTCCGAGAAGGGTTAGCGTCACCATTCTGGGAAGAGAGTGCGCTGACCTTGACGACAGGCGATTCGCATGGGGGCAATTCAACACTTTCCGGAGCAGAAATGCAGTCGATGGAAACGTATATAGTCTGCACGGACTTCTGTGTTCCAGCGTTCAGTGTCTCTGCGTTGATGTGCCATTCTGTGACGATGATTTCCTGGTCGGAAAAGATCGCGGAAGTTGGTTTCTGTTCAGGCGTAGATACGGCAATTGGCAGTGGAATGTTAGACACGGGAATCGATTCCGTCGTCATATTCGACGCAACCGGCTCGTGACAGTCAGCAACTTGAGGTGCCAACCAACAGCCACTCGTAAACAGTGCTGCCAGCAGTTGAGTCTGGCCTTTGAATATCCATGCACGCATTGGTGCCATTCCTACAAGTGTGAACAATTGCTTCGCGCAGGAGCCGTGTAATAGTTCTCCCCATCTGACGATTTCGGCTGTCAGTTCAGATGAAGTTTCTGCGAACCTGACAATTGGCACGACTGCCGCCTAAACGCAATGCCCCTGGATGTCAAATCCTCGCGTATTTATCCCAGTCCTCCTGATTGTGACATTTGTGCATTTCTCACTATGTTGCCTTTGGGTTGAGAGTAGTTCTTTACCGGGGGCGTGTTCAGATTTATCCTGATGCACATGAATGTCCGATGGATTGAGTCATATAAATCTGCATTTTCCGTCAGATTTGCCATCGCCAGTGTCAGGAAGTGCCGAAGTTCATTGCCCGGTTCGGAGTAAATTGCAAATGCCGCCATTCAATATCCTGGAAAAAATCCGGCAACACTTCATACGCCGAACGACTCAGACAGGCAAAGTGAAGCGAACGTTGCGATTGGTACAGTTGGAAGATCGCCGCATGCTGAATGGGGCGATTGCTGCC
The DNA here is from genome assembly GCA_031416875.1 of Planctomycetota bacterium. Classification (GTDB taxonomy): domain Bacteria; phylum Planctomycetota; class Planctomycetia; order Planctomycetales; family Planctomycetaceae; genus SXXK01. Next base: position 5,972 of record JANOUN010000808.1, read on the forward strand.
GCGGGGATCAATCTGACAGGCAGCGAAACTCTGACGATTTCGCAGGGTGGTAATGTTGATGTGGGTGGCGGTGCTCCGGTTGCGACAGTGAATCTCACGCTGACAAACGGTACGTGGAACGGAATTGATGCAGGCCTCAATGGCGGCCTCTATGATCTCGATGCAACCGGCAAGATATTGACAGTCGATGCCAGCGTGCTGGGTGACGGGGGCTTTGCGGTTGGGGCGGGAAATGAACTGCACGTTCAGGGAGACAATCCGAATTCGCAGCATGTCAACATCGATCTCACGGGCGTGACTGCGGCTGACAGCTTCATTCCTTCGAATGGTATCGCCTTTGCTGGCGGAGAAAGAGTTGGTGGTGGCGATATCGACAGTTTGAGTGTATCCGGGTCGCCCGCAGCCATCGTCGACACCCTGACGGTCTCGCACACTGGACAGGAGAGTGGCACCATCAATTTGAGCGGCATTGGCGAAATCTCGTTCGAGGAAACTGAACCGCTGGTACTGCTGGTTCCTGTGGCAAATCTGGTTATCAATTTGCCCGCGGTTG
>JANOUN010000809.1:0-3893 GCA_031416875.1 Planctomycetota bacterium
GAAGTGCCGAAGGGTGTTTCCGGCGGCGATCTGCTTCATAACGTCCGCAGCGTTACCGGGCGTCCATGTGGCGTCATCCTCTGGGAATCCAAACGCACGAAGAACTGGTCATCGACATGGCTTCCAAAGCTCCGAGATGACATGCGAGCTGCTGGTGCTGCGTGTGCGGTTTTGGTCAGCGAGGCGCTTCCGGATGGCGTCCGGTCTTTCAACCATATCGATGGCATCTGGGTATGCAATCGCTCACATGCCATTGTTCTGGCCCTGGTGCTGCGAGCCGGCATGATCGAAGTGACCAAGGCTCGCCAGGCGGCGGAAGGGCGTCAGGAGAAGACAGACCTCGTCTACAGTTACCTCTGCAGTGGCGAGTTTCAGCATCACCTGAGTGGTCTTGTCGAGTCGTTCGCACAGATGCAGTCGGACCTCGATTCTGAGGAACGCAGCATGAAGTCTATCTGGAAAAAACGCCGCAAGCAGATTGAACGGGGCTTCACAAGCACGACTGGACTCTACGGTGACCTTCAAGGTCTTATGGGCAACGCACTGAAAGAGATCCGACATCTTGAACTGCAGCAGGACCAAACTGATCTGCCTGAGGATTCCGCAGCGTAGAACACCGACTGGGGTCCGGCACTCATGGGAACTCCCTGATATGTGCTGGGGAGTGTCGGGACGCGAGGACTGCAGTTCCTGCTCAACAAGAACCGACTCAACGTGGCTGTGTCGCGGGCAAAGTCTCTGACGATCGTCGTCGGAGATCCTGGTATAGCCCTCACCAGCGTGAACAGTGTCAAGGACATGGCCCTGGTCAACATGTTTTGCCGACTCGTGGAGCACGGCAGTAGTTCCCGCACAAGATCCTGATTACACTTGCAAACTTTTGCACGATCGCAATTCCGCAGATGAGTTTTGTTTGGAGTAGTCCTGTGAGTAATGGTCTTGTCAGACTTGCTTGCCTGCCATGTCTTGATTCTCCGGAACACGGGGCTGATCGTAAGCGTGAATTGGACATCCGGTGGTCCTTTGCAGCTGAACTCGGACGTTCTGCCGTAGAGATTTCGCGGCAGGGGTTCTACGTCAATCCCAATAGTCACAGAGTCAACATTCAGCAATCGGTCCATGCAGCGTGCGTAGGAAAACGAAGTATTCGCCCGGAAGAAGTGCTCTGCCGCTCCAGTGCCCTGTTTGTAACGCTTATCGACGATCCGATGTACTATGCACATCGAATGCGTCCAGAGCCGGATTCGACGGCCTGGTCAATTTATTCGCCCAAAGTTCCTGTGTTTCGTGCGGACGACGGAGCAGAGCTTTCCGAACCATGGCTACTGAGTTTCATCACTTGCGCCGCTCCATACGCTCCAGATATCGGGCAGCCTGTATCGGGAGATCTGCTGCAGATCCGCATCCGTCGAGTACTGGCAATCGCTCAAGCTTTTGGCTATTCCTCACTCGTACTCGGTGCGTGGGGCTGCGGCGCGTTCGGAAACGACCCAGAGCGGACAGCCCGCGATTTTCGAACAGCCCTGGAAACCGAATTTGCAGGATCGTTTTGTGATGTGGTATTCGCAATCTCTGATTGGTCGCCAGAACGAAAATTCCTTGGTCCATTTCGGGATGTCTTTGCAACCGGCGAACACTCTGCGACGTGACTGCAGTGTCAGCATACTCACCCAAGTCTCGCGGCTATATTTGTCTCTTCATCATCCTTACTATGCGACTCCAGCAATGCCAACTCAAATGGGCAACATGGTTCGGTCGGAAGGTTCCAATCCGGGCGCATTCATGAAGACACATCAAAAGACTCGGATATTCCCGATCGCCGTCGCAGCACTGCAGGCATTGCTCACGATCTGCAGCGTCATCTTTTGGGGCAAAGTCGCCGCGGCTGACGAGCCACAGGACCCCGTGATTCAACTGAAGGCGAAACTCGCAACGCTAAATCCTGCGAATCCCGACTTACTGGCCGATGTCGAGTTATTTCACAAGGGCGTTGACTGGGCGCTGCGATATGGCACTCCTCTGACGCCAAACGATGAATTACTGGTGAAGAAGGCACTCGCCACCGGCCTGCGACGAGCCGAAGCATTGGCAGTAAACAAGACAGACTGGACAACAAAGAAAGGCAAAGTGCTGCGTGGCTTTGTCTCTGCCATCGACGGTTCTACGCAACCCTATGGCGTGATCATCCCGGAGAGCTACGACGGCACTCGGCCAATGCGACTCGATGTCGTGCTGCATGGAAGTTCCAAGCCAGTCGGCATGAGCGAGCTGCGATTCGGCGCACGCTTCGATGTGGGTGATGAACATGATGCGCCCGCGCCGGACGTAGATTTTATCGAACTTCATCCGCTGGGTCGCGTAGAGAACTGCTATCGTTGGGCTGGCGAGACCGACGTGTTTGAAGCCATTGAAGCAGTCTGTCGCAACTACAACATCGACCGTGACCGCATCGTGCTCCGCGGCATGTCGATGGGAGCGTCCGGTACGTGGCATCTGGGATTGAAGCACCCGGATCGTTTTGTAGCGATCGGGCCCTATTGCGGCTACGTCGATACGCACCGGTTTTCTGAGACGGCCGTTCCTGGATTCATCAAGGTTGGCCCACTGCCTCCGCACCAGGAATTGGGGCTGCACATGCTCGACTCCGTGGACTACGCCGCGAATGCTGCTGTTGTTCCAGCAATCGCCGCCATCGGTGAACAGGACGTGTTCTTTCAGGCTCACGTCATCATGGGCGAAGCGTTTGCGAAGGAGAAATTGCAGTTCGTCAACCTGATCTCTCCCGGCACTGGCCACGTCATTGATCCAGTCACACACGCCGAGCAGATGCGCCGCATCGGCGAATACGCTGCAAAGGGGCTCGAGCATGCACCGCGACATCTTCACTTCGTCACATGGACTCTGAAATACAATCGTTGCCACTGGCTCGAAGTGCTCGCCCTGAAGCAGCATTACGAACGCGCTGAGATTATCGCCAACGTCACCGATGATGGCAGCATCGAGATCGCTGAACCGACGAATATCACACGATTTGCCATTCATCCACCCGTGCTGAAAAACGCCAGCGCGAGACTGAGGATCGGGGTAAAGGAGGTTGCCATACCGCAGCACAACTCCGTACTCGTGTTCGCGCAGCAGAACGGTGCATGGCAATGCCTCGGCGTTCGCAGTGAAGTGGTGTCCACGGGAAAGCGTCCTGCTCTTCAGGGGCCGATTGACGACGCCTTCTCCACACCGTTCCTGTGTGTGCGTGGCACCGGGAAACCCTGGAACTCAGAAGTGAATGCGTGGGCATCGGCCAGCCTGCGACGCTTCGAATATGAATGGGCTCGCTACATGCGCGGCAATCTCGCGGTCAAGAATGATACTGATGTGACCGAAGCCGATGTGCGTGATAAGCACCTGATTCTCTTTGGCGATCCTGGCAGTAACTCATGGATCGCCAAAGCGTTGCCGTCACTACCCGTGAACTGGACTCCCAATGACGTCAGTCTCCACGAAGAGAAGTATTCCGCGGCGGATCACGCGCCCGTGTTTATCTGTGCCAGCCCGCTCGCGGCCAACCGCTATGTTGTCGTCAACAGCGGCCACACATTCCACGAGAAGGAGTTTGCGGCGTTCAACTATCTCCTGTTCCCGCGATTGGGCGATTGGGCTCTGATGAAAATATCACCTGGGTCAGAACAATGGCAACTGACATCCCCCACTTTCCCTGAGGAAGTCATCCGGGCAGGTTATTTTGACGAGCAGTGGCGAGATGTCATTATCGCTAAGCCGTAGAAATTTGAAGCAGGTTGCTGATTCGTGATCAACATGTGTCAGTCGATTACACAAAGTGAATCACATCTTTACGCATACCGAATCCGTGCCCTCCCTTCGCGCAAATGTGGAGT
>JANOUN010000810.1:0-5804 GCA_031416875.1 Planctomycetota bacterium
GACATGATCGTCCACTGGATGCGCGTGGGGTTTGTGCATGGCGTGATGAACACAGACAACATGTCAATTCTGGGGCTGACGATTGATTATGGTCCATACGGCTGGCTTGAGAACTACGATCCCAACTGGACGCCCAACACGACCGATGCCAGTGGCCGACGTTATCGTTTCGGACAGCAGCCGCAGATCGCACTCTGGAATCTGGCTCAACTGGGCCAGGCTCTGGTTTCTTTGTTTGACACGCTTGAACCGTTGCAGGCGGGCCTTGATTTGTACTCCACGTATTTCAACACGGAATGCCGCGCGATGATGCTCCGGAAGCTGGGCCTGAGCGTCATCGAGGCGCAGACAGAGGCCGACACCGCGCTCACCAATGAGATCCTCGACGTGAAGTATCCGGTGGAAACCGACATGACGATCTTCTATCGTCGGCTGGCCGCATTGCCTCTCGATGGAACGCCGGAGGAACTTGATCATTCTGTGCTGGATGCGTTGACCGATGCATACTACCGGCCCGCACAACTGACGACGGATTACCGAGCAACTGCGATCGCGTGGCTCCGGAAATATCGTGATCGTGTCCGGCTGGAAGGCATTTCCGATCCTGATCGTCGCCTTCGTATGAATGCCGTCAATCCAAAATATGTCCTGCGGAACTACATGGCGCAACTGGCGATCGACAAAGCGGATCAGGGAGATTACTCCCTGATTTCCGAATTGCTGGAATTGCTTCGGCATCCGTACGACGAGCAGTCGGACAAGGAACAATTTGCGGCCAAACGCCCCGAATGGGCACGGGAACGAGCCGGCTGTTCCATGCTGTCGTGCAGCTCGTAGGCCTTGCTGTGAGAAACATGCAGAATTGCTGAACACTGTATCGCTCGTCAGTGTCGGGGAAGTATCATCCTCGTTCAGGCAACGCCGTGAACAATTCCCGAAGCCGAATTCGTGAGAATTCGTAAGGGCTCATCGCCAAAATTCTTCACGACGCTGCCATTCAGGGGATCGATCTGCCGCGATCGATCACATTCGTGTCCACTCTCATTGCTTGGTCGTCATGTCTGCCAGTCAGGTAGGATCTTTGGATGTCGTCCTTGATCCAGCACTCCGTGCTTCAACCGCTATCATCGATACTGCCGCAACAATCGATGTCGCACCAACGATTCAGCAAGACACGTTAGCGCTTGATGTCTCCGCGACAACGGTGCGCGCCTTGCTGCTGGGGCTGATGGCGGCGGCAACGTATTCGGTGGCGAACCTGGCCCTGCGAGGACTCTCACGACCGGACGGCGGTGTCGGCTGGGACATGTGGGTTGCCGGGACAAAAGCGTTTCCGACATTTTTCGTGGCGATCGTGCTGCTGGCGATTCGGCGTTATCGAGGCCAAACGTCGTTTGCCGCATGGAGCTTTGTCTGGCCTATCGCCCTGGCGGCATTCTTTAATCAGCTGGGCGGCAACTTTGCGTTTCAAATGTCGCTGAGCAAGATCGGCCTGGCGATTTCGGTACCGATTTGTTTTGCGTCCATTATCTGCAGCGGCGCGATCGTGGGACGCTTCGTGCTGGGAGATCAGGTCAGCATCCGCACGGGGATCAGTATGGGCCTGATGGTTGCATCGATCGTGTTTCTTTCGACAGCAGCCAGAAATCGTGCGGCCGTGGTCCCGACGACCGCAGATTGGGGCACAGCGACCGGTGTGGCATTGTCGGTCATCTCGGGATTGGCCTACGGCATTACAGGCGTCTACATTCGCAAGGCGGTCAGGTCGCAGATGCCGGTGGCGGCGACGCTGTTCCTGTTCAGCGCCGCTGGTTTCCTGATGTTGTGTCCGCTGAGCCTTTGTCTGCTTCCGCCGCAGACGATCGCCGCGACAACTTCCGCCGAATGGGCGACAATTGCGATCGCCGGAATATTCAATGCCCTGGGCTTCTATGCGATCACACATGCGATGCGGCATCTGACCATCAGTCGGGCCAACGTGATCAATGCATCTCAAAACGCACTCTGCGCCGTGGGAGCTGTCATGATTTTTGGTGAGCCCCTGTCGGGATTCGGACTGCTGGGTATCGGCCTGACAATCGCCGGCCTGCTGACGCTCGATCGAAAGTAATCGTCCGCTTGCTCCAGGTGAGTTGACACCACGAAGCGGCAACGCCACCATGTTGAATGTCGGCTTGAAGAAGAACCGCCGCAGTCACGCCCCTCGTTCACGATTGACCACTGCGGTTGAAGTTCACTCTGTCGTTCGGTCGCAAGCATCGAGTGTCCGCATGAAAAAGGTGACTCCTGCCGAAACTCCAGATGCGTATGTTGAAGCCCTGGACGGTTGGCGTCGCGAACTTGTGCAGTGGTTGAGGACAACAGTCCGAGATTCATCTGTAGCCGTCACGCTCCGCCGTGATGAGCCTTGAACCGGGCCACATGAATGGAGCCCCCCGCGCTGATTGTCCTTCAGCCCATGCAGGGGCAGATCGTGGAACTCTGTCCTGGTTGATGAATGTCGATTGACAAATGCTCATCACGGCGGAGCGTGATGGCTACTTTGGGTTGCGGGCGAAGCCCGCGCCAAGTCTTCCGTGGTTCCCCTTGCGACTATTTCGAACCCGGCGGCTGCAGCAGCATCGCCGTTGCCAGGCGGAGGACATCGTTGTCTTCGCGAGCCGACGATTCAAGGATGTCAAAGCGTTTCGCCCCGACACAGTATGCCGTGAACGAAAACCCTGCAGGATCTTCCATCTGCTTCAGGAACGGGGCGGCAGCTTCCAATGCCATGCTCGCCCGATCCACGCGCTGACCGAGATCGGCGATGACAAATGCAATCATTCGCTGGTCCGGTGCATCGGGTTCCTGCTTCAGCCTGTCAATAAAGTATTGCATCGATTCATCGACGTCCACGCCCGCCAGCGCGTTGAGGAAGTGGCGATTCGCAACATAGTAATCATCGAATGGCACGTCGCCGGGATACCGCAGCTGTTCCGCCAGTTGTGCTCCATAGTCGCTCAATTCAATCGCCATCAGCAGTTCCGGGCAGTCGCGATCCAGATGCCGGGCAAAGCTGACGGTGGAATGCAGATGCGAGACGTCGATATGATAGCCGCCGTCCGCAAACAAGAACTCACGTCCCAGAATGAGTTCACGCAGCGATGTATTCGGCTTCACCAGAGGTTGTCGGCGTTCCACATCGCGACGCACGTTGGCCTGCAGATCGCGGTAAATGTTGCGCACCATCATGGCCGCTGCCTGACGGCGTTCGTCTGGTGTCATCTGCGGCATCACCTGTCCCATCGCAGTCACGGTGTTGCAGGTTCCGTGCGTTCTGAGCAGCAGCTTCAGGCCTTCCACAACATGCGCGCCTTCGTACAGGGCAAGGTTCAGCAGTTCGTCGAGCCCCGGACCAGGCTCCGGCGGCGTTTCGGCGACTTGTTTCGCAATGGCGGCCCGGACGGCATCTGTTTCATTGATCGTGCGGAAATACGCCCAGGCATCGGCCAGCTGACCTGCATCCAGAAACCGCTGGCCGATTTCACGAGCCGCCGCAGTGTACGCGTCTCGAAACGCCGCTTCGTGTTCTTCCGGGATGTTCCGCAGCGACGTCGGCTGGGTGATCGGCAACCCCAGTCGATGCCGCACACGAATCAGCTTTGCATCGAACAGTCGATGAAAGTCGCTCTGATCAATCAACGTTCTCTCGGCAGCGTCCAGAATGGCATCGCCGGCGCTGGTCGAGGAACCCGCTTGCTTGTTTCGTTCAGATTCGAAGAGTTCAATCGCTGTCATTTCAAGATCTGCTTTATGCTGAGGGCTAATTCTATCAGCCTCGTGACGTTGTTGTCAAAAACGTGTTATCAGGAATGCGAGTCGGCGGAGCGACATCGCCTACGCAGCACAGTCGCTCCGCCGACTGTGATTCTCCGGAGAGAACGCGGTGAACTCATTATGGACAGCTGATGGCTACCACACTGCGGCTTTGGTTTCGCCCGGGCGTGAACAGGCACTCTCGACTCAGAAAGTCAAGCTACGTGCCACATGTACCGCAGCCGCCACCACCGCTGGCCTGCACGACGCCTTCAGCGCTGACAGGCTGCACATGAATCACACCAAAGCCGCCAGCCGCCGCCAGCAGCGCCAGTCGGGTCGTTTCGGCGCTGCGATCGTTGAGCACATACAGGATGAGACGATCATCGAGCGTGCGTTCCATGTCAATCAGCTCCAGCTGGAGTTTCCATTTCTCCGCGCGAGTTGTCCATTCGGCGAAACTCTCCTCCACAGCTCGCTGATCGGCCGCACTGTGGTCCAGATCGTCAGGTGTCGCAAGTCGCAGCAGTTCGCCGGTCGGCGTCGCCGCTTCGCCTTCTGCCGTCTTGGCATTGGGCGGCAATATTTGCAGCACGGTCGCAAGTTCCTGGCCTCGATCCGTCGAAACAACGACCGACGAAGTTCGTTCCGGCTTATCTCCCCAGGCAGCAAACCTCGCAACCTGCGGAACGCGGCCATAACGTGCCAGCACCAGAAACTCGGGTGGGCGTTCCTCCAGCTCCGGAACGCCTTCGCAGGTGTTTTCTGACGGGGCAATCATGTGACGTACCTTCTTACTGAGACGTTGAACCTTCACGCGTCGGGGGTGAGCATCAAGTGTAACATCCAATCCCCGGAATGAATTTCCCTGCATGGGGGCATTCTCAGGAAATTCCCCTTTGATGATCCTGCTGCCACGAACCGGCGGAGTGGGCCAAACCACTCCGGCCGCACGATACGTCCCGACGGAACAAAACCCGGATAACTCAGACGCCCTCACGAACCAGACTTTTGCGCACGCCAGTCCCATCCTGCGAGCAGTTTGACTTCGGCGACAAAACCACTCAGGCGACTTTGTCCATCGGGATCAGGCGTGGAATGGCAATCCGGAGTCCGACGACGTGACCGCAATGCGCCTGCAATTCCGGAAAGCTGAATCGCAGAAAACGCACCAGTTCTTCCGGAGCCTGCGACTGCAGATACTCCTTCGCAAACACGGCCATCTGGCGATCATATCCTTTCTGACTTCCGGTGTGCATGTAACACGCACCGCCGAATCGCCGGATATCTCCATTGAACAGCGGACTGATGTGGTACAGCTCATGAAAGACGGTAATCATTTTTTCTTCAAACGACAGGTTCAGAAATCGGGGAAGAAAAAACGTCAGGATGTACAGCGCCTCGCGGCCCTGATGCGTCACACGCTGCACGGTCCACAGTCGTCCTCGTCGCCGTTCCACAGTTGCGCCACCTTCAAAACGCAGGGGCGTCAATCGTGCCTGAACGCCCCATTTGACGGGCGATCGTGTCTGTGAGAACGTCACGGGAACTTCCGGCATCCGCACATGGCGAAACTCCGGATGTCGTCTGCAGATATCTTCGCACAGAGCTGTCATCGCCCGGCAAAAATCAAAATGTTGTGCCACGCTGGTCACTCTCCCGATCCTTCGGAAGTTTATCAATCCTGAAATTGCGACGGTTCCCCGGGACGGAGGGTAGTTTGACAATCGGTTTCCGACAAGTTCAAACGTGAGTGTCCCGGGTCGAATTCGACCGATCACGACACGCTGCACGCTCAATCCACTTCCGTCAGCCGCTTCACCAGTATCGTGGCATAGCTTCCGCGGGGCAGATCGAACGACAATGTCAGCTTCCTGCGCCGGTCATGCAACTCATCGTCTGCGACCGAACACGTCAGACCTGCCGGGCGAATGAGGACGCGACGCATTCCTTTCGAAAAGAAACTGTCGCGTGGATACTTCACTCGGATTTCCCGAAGTTCAATCTTT
>JANOUN010000811.1:0-5202 GCA_031416875.1 Planctomycetota bacterium
CCATCTTCCCACAGCTGCAGTTCCGCACCGCGCAGGTCAACAGACGACGACGACACCCGCACGAACACTTCCCATTCCTCCGGCCCGCTGCGACGCGCACTCATCTCGGTAATCCCGACATTCGGTCCGCCGATATCCACGCGCTGCACGTCCAGCGAAAACGGCAGTTCAAAATCCACTTGATCCGGCAGATTCCCGTCGGTCATGATCGTGACGGTCTCAATCGGAAACGTCCTGGTATACGCTGCCGCCATGCGCAGCACATCATCCAGCTTCCCCGGAAGATCCGTCGGCTGCAGCGCCTCCAGCGCTTTCAGCAGAGCCCGACGATCATTGCTGAATTCCGTAATACGCCGCCCGGTATTCGAAAATGAAAACAGAGCGATGCGCTGATCGCCGGTCAGGTTGTCGATTTGCTCACGAACTCGTTCCTTCACCAGTTCCAGTCGCGTCTTGCCCGTCGTTTCATCAATGGACGACATGCTGGCCGAACAATCAATCAGCAGCGGTTTGTATTCGGCCACTTCTGCATCCGCCTGAAGATAGGGCTGCATCAATGCCAGCACCAGCAGACAGAGCAGCAGAATCTGAAGCAGCAACAGCAGATTGCGGCGAAACTTCTGAAACGGTGAATTGACTCGCTGATCATTCACGACGCTTTGCCACAGCGCAAGCGATGGAACTTCCATCCTCGGCCGGCGCAGCTTCAGAAAGTACAGGATGATCAGTGGAATCAGCGCCAGCAGAAACCAGGCACCGAACAGATTGACGAAACCGAGCCATTTCATCGCAGAATCCACCCCTGTCGACACAGATGTTCAAAAAGGATGGTCTGCAGCGTCATTCCGGAACTTACGGACATGAATCGTCCCTGTCGACTGCGGCACATGGAATTCAATGCGTTCTGCAGCCAGATCCGCTGATCCTGATAAACGTTGAGTAACTCAGACGCATTGGTGATGTCGAGCGTATCCTGAGTCTCACTGTCCACGAATCGCAGATCGCCCTGCACGTTCGGATTGATTTCCGATTCGGCCAGCACCTGCAGTCCCCACACTTCCAGTCCGGCGCTGTAGAGCAGATTCATGGGGCGACTCACATCGCCAAACGTCAGGAAATCGCTGATGATGATCGCGACGCCACGCCCCCGATGAAACCGCAGCATCGTCTCGATCGCCTTTTCAATCGGGATACTGCCGCCGCCTTCGACGTCTTCCAGAAACTTCAGCAGCTTGCGAATGCGTGTGCGACCGGCCCCCGGCGGCAACATCCATGGCTGGTCCTGTCGCGAATGAATGGCATAGGCGCTGACACGTTCTACGTTCTGCAGCCCCATGATGCCGAATGCTGCCGCCAATTGTTTGGCACGCAGCATTTTGTCTTCAAACAGCATCGACGTGGACGCGTCCACCAGCAGCACGACATGCATTTCTTCTTCATGCTGAAACTGCTTGATGTACGGCCGCCGCAGACGCGCAAAGATGTTCCAGTCCACGTAACGCAGATCATCCCCGGCGACGTAGTCACGAAAGTCGGCGAAGTCCGTACTGCTGCCGCCCTTGCCCGACAGGTGTTCGCCGCGAGCGCGATTGGTCAGGCGACGATTCGGCTTCAACCGCATGCGCTCGATCTGGTTGAGCGTTGCATTGTCGAAGAGCGTCGTGAGTTGTGATGCGGTTGGATTTGCCACTGAGTTATTCTTCGATCTAAGTTATTTCGTCGCCGACGTAGGCCGGACCAAGCGGAGCGCCGTTCCGGCAATTCTAACGATCCGCCGGAACTCCGCTTCGCTGCGGTCCGGCCTACTCTGATTACGCCTCCATCGGAAGTTTAGTCACACATTCTTCGATCACATCGCGGATCGAAATGTTCTCTGCCTGACCGTCGTAGTTGAGCAGAGCTCGATGCTGCAGGACTTCCTGGGCAAAGTGACGAATGTCGTCAAACGAAACATGCGCGCGGCCCAGACTCAGTGCTCGCACGCGTGCCGAACGAATGAGCGCCTGCGCCGCTCGCGGGCTGGCTCCCCATCGCAGATATTTCTTTACGCGCTCCGTCGCGAACTGAGAGTCCGGATGCGTGGCCAGCACCATGCGGCAGGCATAGTCGCGCATCGGGTCACTGACCACGACACGATCCAGGATTGTTCGTAAATGCAGAATACGTGGCCCGTCGATGACCGTCGATGTTTCGACTTTCCTCTTCAGAATTGTCCGCGTGACCACTTCGTTCAATTCGTCCCGCGACAGAAACGGCACCACGACCTTGAACATGAATCGGTCCAGCTGCGCTTCCGGCAGCGGAAAGGTGCCTTCCTGTTCGATCGGGTTTTGCGTCGCGAGGACGAAGAACGGAGGATCGAGCGTATATGTCGTCCCGCTGGTTGTCACTGTGCCCTCCTGCATGGTCTCAAGCAGCGCAGATTGTGTCTTCGGCGTCGCGCGGTTGATTTCATCGGCCAGGAGCAACTGCGTGAAGATCGGGCCCTGGTGGAATTCAAAGCGGTATTTACCGGCGTCATCCGTGGTCATGATGTTTGTACCGATGACGTCCGCCGGCATGAGGTCGGGAGTAAACTGAATGCGACGAAACTCCAGTTTCAGCACCTGTGACAACGCCTTGACGAGTTCCGTCTTGCCCAGCCCGGGCACGCCCTCCAGCAGCACGTTTCCGCCGCACAGCAGCGCTGTCAGTGTCGCTTCGACCACACGCTGCTGACCGACAATCACTTTGCCGACAGCATCACGGACTGCTTGAAACTCATTACGAAACTGATCCGCTTCCGCTTGAAGCTGTGCGGGAGTAAGTGGCTCGGACATGAATTAATGGCTTTCTGATGGTTGGAGTACAGGCTTCAGCCTGCTGTGTGTTTAGTAGGATGGACATTCATGTCCGTCGTCAGTTGAGCGAATATTGGCAGCACAGCAATGGCTGGTTTGTGAATAAACTTTGAAAGCAAACTCGGACAAGAATGTCCAAGCTACAGGAATCACAACAGGCGAAATACACACGGAGGGCTGACGCCCAGCCGCTCGCCTTTATTCTTTCTTTCCTTCCCCATCCTGTTCGCGTCGGCGTTTAATCTCCAGCAGTCTGGATGTTGTGCCGCCCTCTGCCGGTGGCCCTGAAAAAGACGGCGCGGTGGGTATCGAAGGTTTAGTCTCTGGTTTCTGGCCAGTGGTCGCAGGTGGTCGCTGCGGTTGTTGTCGAGTTGCCATTGGTATGCCGGTTTTCAGATCTGACGGCACGACGCCGGCGAATGGATCACGGTCCTTGTTCATCGACGCACGTACCTCACCCGCTCGCTGCAACAGCGCGCCCATGGTGGCGGTGGATTCTCGCTTGTTGCTGCGGAACAATCGCTTCACCCATCCAAAGTCCAGTTGTACGCGACGAATGGCCACATCCAGCGGCAGCAGACACGCGATACACATCAGGAACCAGTCAAAGATCGGACGACTGCTGCGTTTGGGTTTGCGATCGCCGAAAATGGTATTTGCCATTTCAACAGGGTTTTGATCCACATCAAGTTCCACGCCACCCGTCTTCTGAGCGATGTCGCGGAGCACAATCGGGTTCGCTCGGAATCTCAGATACTCAGGTGAGTACGACACGATAAAACCGGCGTACGCTGTTTCCCGCCGTGTTCCATCGGTTGCTCCGATCATGACCTGATAACGCCCTTCGCCTTTCAATGGCATGCTCGTCTGATAGCGTCGCGGGGCGATCTGACGCACCTGCTGTGACTGTTCGAAACTGTTCGGTCCAGTCACTGAAACACTGATATCCAGCAGCGTTTCAGTCGGATGAAAGTCTTCAACCACCACCACGCCTTCGTTGCCGTTGACGTACGTATAGACTCGTAAATACTGCTCCCGCCGCGTCCGGCTGATGCGCGTCACCATCTGATTGACAAATTGCTGATATTGATCCCAGCTGACCCAGTCTTTCCCCCAGCGTTCGGTCAGGTCGGAAGTAAATGCGGCAGTCATGCCGAGTCCATAGCGCCAAACAGCGAGAATCGGATCGGCTTCCGTGTCACCGGCCGCGATTTCCGCTTCAGAAGGTGGAGCGGCCAGCAGAATGGTGGCTCGTGGATCTTCTTTCGGTGACGTCAGTACATAGCCGTGCAGCTGTGGCGATTCCAAAATGTCCTTCAGCATCGGATCTGTGTTGACTCGCGCCGGCACAAAATCCCGCACCTGCAGTTGACTGCGGCGCAGCGTCTTGGCCTCTTTGATAAATATCGAAGGCAATTGATTGGGATCGCTGGGATAATAAAATCGTCCGCCCGTGACGCCTGCGATCTCTTCCAGGATGGCAGTGTCACCGTTGTGAGGAAACACGGCCACTGTCGAACAAGAGACCTGATTCTCGATGAACTTCCCCAGCAGTTCCGGTGTTGGAGGTGATGCATCACCATCCGAGATGATAATCATGTGACGACTGGACGCATCACATTTTACCAAAGCGTCCAGACCCATCTGCATCGTCGTGCCGAACGTCCCCATGTCGCCGATTTCTGCGTTGTTGATCAAGGGAACCAGTTCGGCATACTTTGAAGCAGGCGTCAGTTCAAAAATCCACTCATCACCGTTCATCGTCTGAGCCATCGCCCCGACAAGGTCTTCGGAGTTCAAAACCTGGATGGCTTTCTTGGTGATGCGTTTCGCCCAACTGTTTCCCTGAGGAAACTCGCAGGTGTGCAGAATAATGGCCAGCGCGCCCTTGGGCAGAATCTTCTTGTTGGTGATCTCCATCGAAATGGGCAGCGCCTTTTCGACGACCGAACCCTGCCAGCCGCCTGGGCCGAAACTGTTCGGACCCCCGACCATCATGAACCCAATCCCCAGATTTCGAATGGCGTCGTGCAGAGCATCCACCTGCGTTCCCAGCATGGAGTCCGCCGCGACATCTGCAAAAATCACGGCATCATACGGCATCAACGATAACGGGTCATACGGAAACTCCAGCGCGCTGAGGACTTCCACCTCACGCTCGCCCTGTTTCAATGCCAGTACCATCGCGCGCCATTCGGCAGGATTACTCTGGGGATCGGTGACGACAAGAATGCGGCCTGGGCCTTCCAGATAAAGATAGTTTCGCACCTCGTTATTTTCTGAACGACTGTCGTCTCCGGGGGCGACTTCGATTCTGGCCGAATACTCATAGTAGCCAGGCTGATCGACTTTGATCGGAACC
>JANOUN010000812.1:0-2568 GCA_031416875.1 Planctomycetota bacterium
GTGTCGCTCCGGGCGATGGAGGTGTGTGGGTCGCCAACAGCACAGAACTCCTCCATTTTGCAGATCACGACGGTGACCTGAAGGCGGATGCGAAGCGCGTCGTGCTGTCGGGCTTCGGCACTGAGGATACGCATCATATCCTGCATACACTGCGCTGGGGCTATGATGGATTCCTGTACTTCAATCAGTCCATCTACATTCACAGCCACATTGAAACGCCGTGGGGTGTTCGTCGTCTGAACGCTGGCGGCATTTGGCAGTTTCGCCCCGAGACACTGGAACTCGGTGTCTTCATGCGTGGGCTCGTGAATACCTGGGGCCATCATTACGATCGCTTCGGCCAGTCGTTCGCCACGGATGGTGCGGGCGGAGAAGGGATCAACTATGTCATCCCCGGTGGGTCTTATTTCACCGCGGCCGATGCCGAGCGGCTGGTCAAAGGCCTGAATCCCGGCAGCCCCAAACACTGCGGACTGGAACTGGTGGACACTCCGATGCTGCCCCCGGAATGGCAGGGCAGTGCGATCACCAGCGACTTTCGAGGTCATCGTGTCGTCCGCTTCGCGATGAGTGAAGAGGGCTCGGGCTATGTGTCACGCGAGCAGCAGGAAGTGATCTGGTCCGATCACGTCGCGTTTCGTCCGATCGACGTCAAGATCGGCCCCGATGGTGCGATCTACATCGCTGACTGGTACAACCCGATCATTCAGCACGGCGAAGTGGATTTCCGTGACGAACGCCGCGACCACACTCACGGCCGTATCTGGCGCGTGACATGGAAAGGCGCGCCGCAGCGGGAGTTCAAGCCAGTATCGACTCGATCCAATTCGGAGTTGTTCGCAGCGTTGCGTTCGAACGATGGCGTGGAGCGTCAGTCGGCGAAGCAGATTCTGCGCCAGCGCGGTCCTGGAATCGCTGCTGAACTTGAGCCTTGGCTGAAGACCGTCGGACTGTCCGACGAAGAACGTGACCACGTGCATCTGGAAGCTCTGTGGTGCTTTCAGACCGCTCGCTCATTGCAGCCGCAGCTGCTGGAATCACTGCTGCAAAGTGCCGACGGTCGAATCCGCGCGGCAGCGGTGCGAGTGCTGAGCCACTGGAAGTACGAATTGCCGAACTCTCGTGAACTGCTGACGACAGCCGTCCAGGATGCGCACCCGCGCGTGCGGCTGGAAGCCGTCCGAGCCCTCTCGTTTTCTCCGCTGGAGGATTCAGAACGGCAAATTGCAGACGGTTCTGCATTCGGTGATGCCAACCCCGTGACGGCCAAAACTGTGGCGGAGTACAGTGATCCAAAACTGGTGGAAACGGCGTTGCTGCCACTGAAGCAACCGGTCGACACGTTCATCGATTACGCGATGTGGCTGACGACGAAAGAACTGGCCCCTCACTGGCGACCAGCCTTTGATCGCGGTGAGATGAATTTTCACAACGACGCCGGGCAGATCGCCTATGGCTTTTCGGCCCTGGGCAGTGGTGCGCCTGTCGAAGTCCTGATGAAGGATCTGTACGCTGCTCATGTCACGCCGGAAAAACGAGGCGGATTAGTTCCGCTCATCTGTTACAGCGCGGATGCCAATCAGATGGGACGACTGGCGTCCGTCGCGGTTCAGCACAAGGACTCGGCCACGCTGCAGACCCTGCTGGCGATTTCTCTGACGAGGAAGATCGTACCGCCGATCGATACAGACGTACTGGCACCGCTGGCTGAATCTGATGATGCAGTCCTGCGTCAGGCCGCATTGCAGGCGATTGGGCAGTGGAATGTCGCCGGACTGAATCCGCGCCTGGAAGCACTCGTCGACAATCCATCAGCTGACAGCGCGGATCTTGCCGCTGCGTTTGCCGGGATCGCGGTGAGTAACGACGACACGCTGCTCGCGCTACTGGAATCGGTCGGAGGCAATCGGAAATCATCTATCGAATCCCGCAGTCTCGCACTGGAACGACTGGCGACTGCCCGCCCGGAAAAAGCAGCACCACTGGTTGTCGATCTTGTCGCCACTCTTCCTGAACATGCGTCCGCAGTGAACATGGCGCGCGCGATGCTCAACGAAAAGCAGGGATCAAAACTGCTGACTGACGCGCTCGCCGGGCGGGAACTGCGAACGGATGTCGCTCGTGACATCCTGCGAGTCCTTCGCGAATCCGGCCGGACTGATGCCGATCTGGAGAACGCATTGAGAACAGCAGGCAAAATCACCAGTCGCAAGACATTGACCGTTGAAGAACGAGCTGCCATGTTGACGAAGGCGACAACCACAGCCAGTGCGGCCGAGGGAGAACGTATCTATCGCAATGAACAACTCGGCTGCCTTAAGTGCCATGCAATCGGTGGCGCTGGTGGACTGGTTGGCCCCGACATGATCAGCCTCGGTGCAAGTGCGCAGCCGGACTATCTGCTGGAGTCACTCCTGAATCCAAATGCCAAGGTCAAGGAAAACTATAACACGACGGTCATTGCAACCATCGACGGTAAAGTCGTCGCAGGCGTGCAGATTCAGAAGTCCGAAAAGACGCTGACCCTGCGAACGGCGGAAAACAAGACCATCGAAGTGCCTGTCGCTG
>JANOUN010000813.1:0-4342 GCA_031416875.1 Planctomycetota bacterium
GGCGAAAAGACGGGATATTTCATATTCGGATGGAGGCCCCGCCATCGTGTCACAAGTGTCCAAAGTGTGGCAATCGGGAGGTGATTCACCGGGTGGACGTTTACTCGCGTTGTGCGTGCCGCTCCGAAAGCGGCTCGAAGGCAAAGATCAAGGCGGTCGCAGGCCGGCACAGACTTTCGTTTCGAAACATCGATTGGTTGATTCATCGATCGATGAGTATGCGGGCTGCTTCCGCCGCTGATGACAGTCGTCATTCGCCGTTCATTTCACCTGTGTTTGGTCGCTGGTCGCGGCGGGCCGCGAAGTCCTGCCCGGCAGGCTGGACCTACTGTAGGTCCTTTCTGCCGGAAAGGACTTTCGCCGTAAGGCGAACCCTCTTGGGGCGGACATCCGCTCAACGTCGTCGCGTTGCCTGTGAATCACCCTTGTTCTGTCGTTGTTGCGACAAGTCGCAAAGTCCAGCCCGGCAGGCTGGACCTACAAGTGATCCAACCCCTCCGCCTGATTCTTCAGCGTCGTGATGATTTCATCGGTGCTGCTCGGATCAACGGCGCGGCAGGATTCGGTGAGAATGGACGCGAGTTCGGCAAGGTCGTGGCGCCATTCGGCGGGGTCAAGGCCGGGGGGTTCCAGTTGAGCGAACTCGCCACACAGCAGAATCATGCGCAGGCAATGGCGAAACATGATGCCTTCCTGTTTCGTCAGTTCACGCGCACGCACGTAGCGATCGAAGTTGCCACCAAAACGCAACAGGTCGCCGATGCACCAGACGCTGCGAACATAGACGTCTGAAATCCCCGGATACTCGCTGTGAAACATCATCCGCATGCGGTCGCCCAATGGCAGCGGATAGATGCGACGGCGATTTACTTCATCATAATATCCCGTGATTTCCTGTTGAGTCACAATGCCGCGCGACAGCAACAGAGGATTCAGATAGTCGGTCGATAACGTACCGTCCGGCATCATCTCGGGCGAGGGAACTCGGACCTGACTGGCCACAGATGACGGCAGATCCAGAGCACTCTCAAGCAGTTGCAGGCGTTCCTCGTAGTTGGCTTTGTGCATCTGTTCGGCGAGGAACACGCCATAGATCGAATTGATACTGCGAAACGGCAACAGCAGCGACATTTGTTCTGTTGCGATCGCCAGACGCGGCGAATACTCCGACAGCATCACTTCTTCGGCGCTCGGCGGTTTTGGCTCGCGTTTCGATTGCTTCGACGCATGCCCTGCCGTTGCGCTGCCGTCCTTGCGCGCTTCCTGAATCATTTTTCCCAGCAGGCCCAGGCGAGGTGGTTCAGCGGATTCGGGTGGCTCAGCTTTTGCCACGGCTGCATCACTGGCTGAATCATCGGGCGACTCAATCGCCGTCGGAGCATCGACTTCTTCAGAATCGGGGGCATCGTCAACTGCGACGTCGTCTCCGAAATCTTCCGGCGCTTCGTTGGCATCGAAATGAACCACTTCTCCGACTTCAACAACTGCAGCGTCCTCATCGACCATTGGCGCGAGATGTGACGACACCCAGCGGCTGTCGCGTACGGAAACCGTCGCGGTGGTAAACGTCGGCAGGAGTTCGCTGGTGACATCACCGGCTCGGACGGAATGGAATACCGGACCTTCTGTCGTTGCACCAGCGATCATGGACGCAGTCGATTTGGGCGGTGGTGGCTCAAGCGTAATGAAGCCACCGGCTTCCAGCGTGATCAGCATGCGCACGAGCTGTTTTTCCGCGTCGTCTTTTTCACCGGAATCCAGGAGTCGGCGGCGCACAGCGTCCTGTAATGTCATCACCATGCCGGACTTGCGAATGAAATATGCCAGCAATCGCCACGGAAATCGACCGCGGCTGGCCAGTTTGGCGGCTGGAGCTTCCCGCAGCGTCTGAAACTGTCGCTCGGTCCAGTATTGCTGGCCGTCGCGTCGTCGAGGCATTTTCTTCTTGAGATTCTTCTTTGCGCGAAGCAGCATTGGATCTTTGGTGTCTTCCGGGATCTCATCATACTTCTGCTGCCAGCGAAACATGCGAACATCGTCTTCGTGAGCCACCGCAAACACATATCCTCGCGTATCAAATTGCGGTCGTCCGGCGCGACCGAACATCTGATGGGCGGAACTTGCTTCGATTAGCTTCATCGCGCGTGGTGGTCCCTTGAGCAGCGATGTCATGACGACGGATCTGGCCGGAAGATTGATGCCCGCTGCCAGAGTTTCCGTGCAGACACAGATGCTGAGCAGCTTCTTCTGAAACAGCTTTTCGATGATGCGACGATACTTCGGCAGCAAACCTGCGTGATGAATCCCGACGCCGCGCATGAGGAATTGTTTGAGCTTTCCACCTGCTCCGATGGACCAGTCGACCTGTTCAATTTCAGCCGCCAGAAGTTTCTGCTGACCGTCTGCCAGCATCCGTTTTCCCTTAAGCTGTTCGGCGACGCTCCAGCATTCGTTGCGATTGAAACAGAATACAAGTGCCGGTGTGTAGCGAGACTCTTCATCGCCATCCGCCATGATCTCCAGCTGGTCCGGCAGGAACTCGTCGGCGATCCAGCGAAAGTCCAGAGGCACGCGGCGTTCGTCGCTCTGCAGCAGACGAAGTTTTCGCGAATGCTGCCGCGCCAGCCAGACGACAAAATCAACCGCGTTGCCAACCGTTGCGCTGATCAGCAGCAGCTTCGCGTGTTTCGGTAGCAGCCCGAGTGACAGCTCCCACACGATCCCTCGCTCCGGATCATTGAAGCTGTGAAATTCATCCATCACAACAGCGGACACGTCGTCGAATGAGACTTCTTTCGGCGACAGCAATCGATTGAGCAGAATCTCAGCGACGACGACCAGAATTCTGGCATCCGGATTTTCACGCCGATTACCGGTGACCAGGCCGATGTCCGAGGCTGAGAATCCCCACCGAACAGCCGACTCCTGCAGTTCTCGAAATTTCTGCTCGGTCAGCGCAATTAGCGGTGTCGTGTAATATGCCCGCCGCCCTGTCAGCAATGCTTCGTAGAGCGCCGTCTCTGCAATGACGGTCTTCCCCGTGCCGGTCGGCGCGCAGACAAGAATTCCGTCTTCGGCATCGAACCATGTCAGAATCGCGTTCTCCTGAAATGGATACGGAGGCCACGGCAACTGTTCAAGATACCGAAGTGCAATCTCTTCGGAAGAGGGGAAGGCCGTGTCTGAATCCATTCGTGTCCACTGATTCTGTCTAAGCGTGATAAAGGCGAGAAGGGTCACCGTTCAAGGGCCGGTGAGAGCTGGAGGAGCGTTTCAGTTGCGTTGGGCCATTTGTCGGTAGACGGTGGCATCGATGTCGTCCGCGACACTGCGGACATGTCCGTCGGCGAAGAGCATGTTGATGCAGCCGGGATGACGGCTGTCGAATTCGCATTCATCCGCCTCAACACGATTGGGCCCCAATGCCGCAAATCCCAGCACTCGACCGGCCGCGTCTTCGCCGTGAACATGAAATCCCAGCCATGTTGACGGGAGTCGGCGAGCCGTGCGTTCGGCGACGACTGCCACCTGACTCAAGCCGTTCGTGAGATCGCGAAACCGGATGGCATCGCGAGCAATGAAAGTGCCGCCACCATCGATTTCGCCGAGTTCATCCGGATCAGATGTGCCGTAGACGCCAATGAAGTTGGCGTGCGGCAGTTCCACCAGAATATCCACAGGCCGCGGTGCTGCCGAATCTGGCATTCTATGGTCTTCGTCATGTTCGGCATACAATTGGAACCGCGTTGCGGCAGAATCCGACGGGCAGATAAATACAGTGGGCGTCACGACTGTCAGCGAGGTGAAGTTCCGTTCCTGAAGAGCCGATTGTTCCAGCCACGGCAGCAGGGACGTTGCCCACCCGATGGCAAAGTCGGACCCCTCTTTCAGAATCCAGCCGCGTGGCAGACTGCCAGCCGTTTCGTGGTGCTGATGCAGGGCCAGTCCGATCTGCCGCAGGTTATTCTGGCACTGAATTTTTCTGCCAGATTCCCGGGCGGAATGCACAGCGGGGAGCAACAATGCCATGAGCACAGTGAGAATGCCGATCGTCACCAGCAATTCAAGCACCGTCAGTCCGTGCCTGACGTCGAGAGAAGAATCCGAAACCTGCGATCGTCGATTAGTCGTGATCATGGAAATGCTCCACAATTCGATGACTGTCAAGTTCATAATCGCGGACTTCAATGCCCGCTTCATGCAACAGTGTGGCTGTGGGAATTGGCCAGGGAGAAAACAGGGTGCGGCCGCTCGCCTGCGAATTCAGAGGGATCCAGATTCCAGCAGCCAGCATGCCGGTGATCGACAGGCAGATGACGCTGCGAACGGTTTCGATGGGCAG